>JAFOXS010000055.1 GCA_017391665.1 Alistipes sp.
AGCCACCTTCTCACGCAGATAACCACCCAGGAGTGCCTCTACGCTCTCGTCAGAGAATGAGATGTAGTAACCGCCATTCTTCTCGCCAACCTTGAAACCGCTCTTAACATCGGCAGAGTAGCCAACCTCGATACCCTCCGAGAGAAGCGACTTGGCTGCAGCCTCCATAGCCTCACCCAGCTCAGCCTTCTTAGCCTCGGGCAAAAGAGCCGACAGCTCAGCCTTGGCACCGTTGTTCCAACCCTTGGCTACGGCGAGCAACATATCCTTGATGAATGAAGGATCGAGATTTGCGCTCTTCACACCCTGGCTAAGGCTCTTGGTAACGATCATATTCTCGATCTCAGCCTTGATCTTGGCTACAGCCTGCTTGCCTGCGAGCGAGATCTCGGTCATTGCATTCTTCTCGATATCCACAGCCTTGGTCTCGGCAGCGGCAACGATCTCGGCAGCGCGGGCCTCAGCCTCGGCTACAAGTTTTGCGGCATTACTCTTTGCCTCGGCTACCAGATTTTCAGCCTCGGCACGACCCTTTTCCAGACCCTCCTGAAAAAGCTTGTCAGTCAATTCTTGAAGTTTTGAATTTCCCATTGAAGTGATATAGTTTAGTTTAGTTATTTGCTGTTAGGTCGGTTCGTATCCATATGGACACACTTGCACTAATATATAAAGTACCTTACAAAAATATAGGAAAAGCACATAACATCCAAATTTTTTTTCTGTTTTTTACTATGTAAACCCTATATTATAATGACATTTGTGCTCATTTCGACCAATCGGCTTATTCTGTAAACTTCGCAGAATTTGAGCCTCGAAACATCAAAATACAGACTACACACAAAAGGTATCAAAAAAAATAGGCCGCTGACAAATTTCGCAGCGACCTACATATATAATTAAGGTATGTACTACATCGGCTGATGCTCGGGGCGAAGCAGATCCTGCACCACCTTAACGGGTGAGAAGGTGGTAATGGGCACCTCAACAAGCACCGTATTCCATTTTGCCATTGCGCCATTCCACAATCCGGGCAACTCCTGGGCACGCAACTCGCGGCCACCGCTCGACTTCGACGAGATGAAGCCCGTCGAGGGGTCAGTGTACTGCGTGAGGTCGAACTTATTGCCACGCGAATCCTTCACACCGCAGACCAGATCCACGGGGTTGAAGTGCGTAGCCGACTTCATCAGGTGTATATCCTCGGGCGCAATCTGGCTCGACTCAGCAATCTGCAACGACTCTGTTCCATCGCCGCCATCCACCCAGAAGGGACCTCCACCAGGCTCACCCTGGTTGAGCACCACGCCACAGACACGGATCGGGCGGTTAAGCACAGTTTTGAGCAGGGCGGTATTGTAATCCTCGGGCAGTTTTACGCACAGACTCTGCTCTACAAACTGAGCAATAGGAGCAAGGTCCGCTCCACCAACCTCCAGCACCTTCAGATACTCGAAGGCCTGCTCCTGCAACTCGAGCAGAAGACCAGCCAGAGCCTTCTTGTACTTGATGGTGTCGCCACGACGCTCGTCGGTAGTGACATTATCTATATTCTTCACGAAGATTATATCGGCATCGATATCATTAAGGTTTTCAATCAGTGCACCGTGACCCGCAGGGCGGAACAGCAACTTGCCCTCATCGGTACGAAAAGGCGTATTGTCGGGATTTACCGCCACAGTGTCGGTCGAAGGCTTCTGCACCGAGAACGAGATGTTGTACTTCACGCCAAAGCGCTCCTCATAGAGGGGCTGCGTAGCACCCAGCACATCCCAGAAGCCACCCATATGCTCGGCAGAAACGGTGAAGTGGATATAGACCTCATCGCCCGAACGTGCATACATGGCACCCTCGACCAGATGCTCTTCAACGGCCTTGCGCGAACCGTCACTATAGGCGTGGAAGGTTACCAAACCCTTGGGCTTTGAGCCATAGTTAAGACCACCCTTGATAATCATCTCCACGATCTCCTCATCGGGCGAATCGGGCATGATATACTTCGCAAGCTCGGGCCAGAAGGCAAACTTCTCGATATTGTCGAGCAGGCGGTCGATACCCGGCGTGCGCTTATCGTCGTTCACATACTCGAACAACTCCTTGAACATACGCGTAGCGGCACCCGATGCGGGCACAAACTTCACAACGCGAAGCGACGCTGCAGCATCATCATAACGAGCCTCGGCAGCGGCTATCTGCTCCTCGCTAAGACGCAGCACGCCATCTCCCACACTCGCGGCACGCACCACAGGCAGGAAGGGGAAGCCCTTGCGGAAATTATCGATTTGTTGCTCCACCAACTCTGGTGTAAGACCATGCTGCTGGATTTGCTGTAGATCCTCTTGTGTGAACATAACCTTGATATTTATCTTATTTTACATATTAATTTGCGCGTGGCAGTGGTTTTCGGTCGGCGTAGTGACTGAAAATTATCCAAATTTACGAAATATTTTCTAACTTTGTCGCATAGGGCGGAAAATTTTATTTCGCCACCCGCTTACTAATCACAAAAAAAACTTTACATATGAAGAAACTTACACTCTTTATCGCAATGCTCTTCGCAGCATTGGCAACCGAGGCAGCGCCCCTGTGGATGCGCTATCCGGCCATTTCGCCCGACGGCAAGCAGATTGCTTTTACCTACAAGGGTAGCATCTACGTAGTACCCGCCGCAGGTGGTCAGGCCACTCGTCTCACATCTTCGGAGATGCACAGCACCATGCCCGTATGGTCACCCGACTCAAAGACTCTGGCCTTTGCATCGGATCGCTACGGCAACTTCGACATCTTCACCGTACCCATCGAGGGTGGTTCGCCTGTGCGCATTACAACCCACTCGGCAAAGGAGGAGCCCTATGCTTTCTCTAACGATGGCGCAAAGATCTACTTTGGCGCAACCATCGCCGACCCCGCATCATCGGCACTCTTTCCGAAGAGTTCTATGGGCGAGCTCTACGCCGTGAGCGTAAAGGGTGGTCGCACGGAGCGCATTCTGGCAACACCTGCACAGCTCATCAACTTCAGCCGCGACGGCAAGCAGTTCCTCTATCAGGATCGCAAGGGTGGCGAGGATGACTTCCGCAAGCACCACACCTCATCAATCACTCGCGATCTGTGGCTCTACAACTCAACAACGGGCAAGCATACGCAGCTTACCGACTGGGCTGGTGAGGATCGCAACCCGATCTATGCCGATGGCGACAAGACCATCTACTTCCTTAGCGAGCGCGGCGGCACATACAACGTATGGTCAATGCCCGCCGACAACACAAAGGCGGCAAAGCAGGTGACAAAGTTTGCTACTCACCCCGTACGTTTCCTCTCAATGGCCGACAACGGCACGCTGTGCTTTGGCTACAATGGTGAGATCTACACCATGGCAGCAGGCGGTTCGGCAAAGAAACTCAGCGTAGAGATCACCTCTGATGCTCCCACCAACAAGACCGAGCGTCTGAACGTTACGGGCGGCAGCAGCACTACGCTCTCACCCGACGGCAAGCAGATTGCATTCATCTCTCGTGGCGAGATCTTCGTAACATCGGTAGACTACGCCACCACAAAGCAGATTACCACAACGGCCGAGTCGGAGTCTTCACCCTCGTTTGGTGCCGACAACCGCACCCTGGCATATGCATCGGAGCGCAACGGCTACTGGAATATCTACACAGCAAAGATTGTGCGCGACGAGGAGCCCAACTTCCCCAATGCAACAGTGATTGAGGAGAAGCCCCTGTTCAAGGATTCGAAGATCGACCGCACATCGCCCAAGTTCTCACCCGACGGCAAGGAGCTGGCATTCGTTGAAAACCGCGACCGACTGATGGTTATGGATGTAGCATCGGGCAAGGTGCGTCAGGTAACCGACGGATCGAAGCACTACTCAACAACGGGTAGCCTGGACTACCACTGGTCACCCGATGGCAAGTGGTTTGCACTCTCTTACACCGGCAATGGCCACGACCCCTACTCAGACATCGGTCTGGTGAGCGCCCAGGGTGGCGAGATCTACAACATCACCAACACGGGTTACTTCGACGAGGGTCCCGAGTGGGTACTGGACGGCAATGCCATTTTGTTCTCTACCGACCGCTACGGTATGCGCAGCCACGCATCGTGGGGTTCGGAGTACGACGTGATGATCGTATATCTGAATCGCGAGGCAATGGAGGTTGCACGCATGAGCAAGGAGGATTACGAGTACTACAAGGAGGCCAAGAAG
>JAFOXS010000347.1 GCA_017391665.1 Alistipes sp.
ATCGTGTCGCCAATCTCGAAGCCCTCGATACCTACGATGGCGCAGATCTCGCCGCACTCTACCTTCTCAACCTTTGACTTGCCCAGGCCGTCGAATACCATCAGTTCCTTGATCTTGGTCTTGATCTTTGTCTGTCCGTCGCGCTTTGCAAGCGTTACGTTCTGTCCTGCATGCAACTCGCCGCGAGTGAGTTTACCTACGGCAATACGACCAACGTAGGGTGAGTATTCGAGTGATGTTACAAGCATTTGCGGTGTGCCCTCAACAACCTCGGGAGAGGGAATCTCGTCGATGATGGCATCCAAAAGCGGTGCAATAGAGTCGGTAGGCTCATTCCATACGTGCGACATCCAGCCCTGCTTTGCCGAGCCGTAGATGGTCTTGTAGTCGAGCTGCTCCTCTGTAGCATCGAGCGAGAACATAAGGTCGAAGACCTGCTCGTTCACCACCTCGGGGCGGCAGTTGGGCTTGTCCACCTTGTTCACCACAACGATAGGCTTCTTGCCAAGCGACAAGGCCTTCTGCAGCACGAAACGGGTCTGCGGCATGGTGCCCTCAAAGGCATCTACCAGAAGCAATACACCGTCGCACATGTTCAGAACTCGCTCCACCTCGCCACCGAAGTCGGCGTGGCCCGGAGTGTCGATGATGTTGATCTTGTAACCCTTGTATCTAACTGAAACGTTCTTCGAAAGAATGGTTATACCACGCTCGCGCTCCAGATCGTTGTTGTCCATAATCAGATCGCCCGTGTTGTTGTCACCACGCAGAAGGTGACCTGCCACAATCATCTTATCGACCAATGTAGTCTTTCCATGATCGACGTGGGCAATGATTGCAATGTTGCGAAGTTTTTGCATAGTAATTGAAATTAATCGTGCAAAGTTAATAAATCTTCGGCAAAATGTGTTACTTTTGTTCCACTATTCAAGCATTAGTGGGTATGAATTACACTATTAATATCAAGGATCGCAGTCAGGTAGTCGTAGGTAGTGTGGCAGAGTGGTTGCCGCGCCTGCTGCCAAAGGGGCGTGTAGTGGTGGTGTCGGATACCAATATCGACCGCCATTATCACTCTCTGCTGTCCGAATATGACCATGTGCTCATCGGTCTTGGTGAGACCAGCAAAACGCTTCATACCCTGGATTTTATCTATCGGCGCTTTATTGAACTGGGTGTTGATCGTTCAACCTTCGTATTGGCCGTCGGTGGTGGTATCGTTACTGATGTTGCGGGCTTTGCCGCTTCGACCTTTATGCGTGGCCTGGAGTTTGGATTCATCTCTACTTCGCTGCTCGGTCAGGTTGATGCCAGCGTGGGCGGAAAGAATGGAGTGAATCTCGATGGATATAAGAATATGGTCGGTAGCTTTACCCAGCCTCGTTTCGTTATCTGCGATGTAGCCATGCTGCGCACCCTTAACGAACGGGAGTTTCGCACAGGCCTTGCCGAGATGATTAAGGCTGGTGTGATAGCCGACGAGGAGTTGTTTGCCCGGCTTGAAGAGGTTGATTTTTCAACTCTGCATGGCGATGTTGAGCTGCTTATGGAACTGGTCTATCGAGCAATAAAGGTTAAGGCCGATATCGTCGAGCGCGACGAGCGCGAGTCGGGCGACAGACGCCTGCTCAATCTGGGTCATACGCTGGCGCATGCCATCGAGAAGTCTTCGTCGAAGTTTAACCATGGTGAGGCTGTAGCCTGTGGTCTGGCTCTGATTGCCGATGTGGCATGTCGAAAGGGTGTGCTTGCGGAGGCCGACAAGGAGCGAATCCTGAGTCTGCTTGTGCGTGCAGGTTTTGAACTGGAGCCCCCCGTTGCAATGCGACAATTGCTCAAGGCCGTCAAAAAAGACAAGAAGGCCGAGGGCGACTGGATTCATGTGGTCTTCCCCAAGAGCATAGGTCGCTGCGAGGTGGAGCGAATGCCTCTCGAAGAGTTTAAAGCAATGTTTTAGCAAAATAAAAAGCCATCCCGATGAAGGATGGCTTTTGTGTTATGAGTCTGGTATTTATTTGATTACGATATCAAACTGATCGTACTCGGCAGTGCGCCATGCAAGGTGCTGCGTAAGACGTGAGATTGCAAACATAGGCGAGAATGTGCGTACGCTGATGGTCTTGCCGTCGGGCTTGAACTCCAGAATACGCAACCAGCAGTCGCCGCCGTTGCCGTTCCAGTCGCCATCGCCCTGCTGTGAGTTGAACATCATCTGCGGGATGTCGCGACCATCGGCAGCCTTGTCAATACGGTATGATGATGTAGGCTTGAAGTTTGTCGAAGCCACGTCGCCCTCAATCTTCGGTGCAGCACCAGAGTGACCGCTCAATACCATAACGATATTCTTTGAGGGGTAAACCAACTTCTTCCATACATCGTCAGCCCAGTTGCAGGGACGGAGTGTGTAACCCTCGCTTGTGATGCGGTCGCCAGCGGTGTTGAGCCATGAGTGAACAAGGATGATAACCTTGTGATTCTTGTATGCCTCCGACTCTGTCAGCTGCTTTGCCCAGGCGATAGCCTCATCACGCGGAGCAAACTCCATTGTGATGACGAGCAAATTGCCCCACGCCTTGTCCTTAAACTCGTAAGCCGAGTTCTCCATTGTGTGTACGCCCTGCCAGTTGGCACAAGTTGATACCAGACACTTCTCGAAGAGGAAGTTGCGCTCGGGATAGACGTAGTTGGGCATGACCGTGTGGCGGTCGGTAGCGGTGATCTCGCCGATGTCGTGATTACCCTGCGCTACAACGTAGGGCAGGCGGTTGTCAAGGCGAGACAAAGCACGTGATACG
>JAFOXS010000057.1 GCA_017391665.1 Alistipes sp.
TTTGAGTCGCGTGCGATAGCTGCAGCATCAGCAACCTGACGCATATAGTGGCACTCACGGCGGTTCAGAGGCTCAAGGATAACGGTAGTATTGTGCTTAAGAGCATACTCGCCCAGCTCGTGCATCTGCTCGCACAGATACTCGCGGGTCTCCAGTGTGTGAGGCATGCAAGGCTTCTGAGAGTTGAACGCAGGCACCATAATAACACCTGTAGAACCCAACTCACCAGCAGCAGCGATGATCTCACGCATTGTTGAATCGAACTCAGCCTTCACAGCGGGATCCTCAGCGAGGATAAAGCCCTTGAAACCTGCGCAGATAGCCGACACCTTGATGTTACGGCCATTCAACGCCTGCTGAATCTCGTTAATGCGGTTAGCCAGATTACCACCACCAGGCTCGAAACCTACGATGCCCAGGTTCTCCATAAAGTCAAACTTCTCATTGAGTGACTCGCCGGGGGCGATACCCTCCTGGAACGAAAGACGCAACTCGGGTGAGTTCTTCACAGCCTCGGCAGCATCCTTAGGAGCGCAAGAGGTGAGCAGATCCAATGATGACGCACCAGCAGCAACGGCAGCAGCGCCAAACAACGATTTCTGTAAAAATTCTTTTCTATTCATATTTAATATGTTATCTATTCAAAACTCTGTTCCAATGCTTTGACAAATGCCTGCTGTGCCTCCTTATCCGCCGCATCGGGCGACCACGGAGCTATGTTCTCTACAGTAAGCGGAGTATATGGCCCCTGCTTAACCTCGAAGAGCACCGTATCGTCCTCCAGCACCACAAGGCCATGCCAAATGCCCGCCTCAATGTCGAAACCGCAGGCATCAGCCTTGCGACCAACAAGACGGCGTTCAACCACTCGGCCATCAGCGTCATAGATGACAACTCCTACCCTGCCTCTCAGCACCACACAACTCTCGCTCAGCGCTGGATTCAAATGGCGATGCACGGGCACAAACGTTCCACGATGCATAGCATTGAGCAGGCGATTGACAGGCTCAGCCTCATCGCTATGCAGATTATAGTTCATACGCCGACGTGAGGATTCACGAGCCTTGGCTATGGTTCTATCAATCAGGTCGTTTGTTATAAATTCTACTTTAGGCACCTGTGCAGTCAAAGCAAAAAGGGTGGAGAGGGAGTTGTTATCGCTCCTCGCCACCCTCAGTTATTTCACTAAAGCTGAAGCGATTACTTCGCCTTACCTGTAACCATTACAACATAGTTCTCCATAGGCATCTTACCCAACTCAAGCTTCTCAGGCATGTAGTCGAGCTGTGATGCGCTCATCTCGTCCCATGTAACAGTTGCACCAGAGTAAGCAGCCTCACGGCCCATTACACCAGCCAAGCATGAGATACCGCAATCTGAAGCCTCATCGTGCATAGTGCCCTTACGGATGTGGTTAACCCAGTCAACGTGCTCCAATACGTAGGGGTCGTGCTGCTGCCACTGAGCCTTTGCAGCCTCCTCGTCGTACTTCCAGATAACGTTACCAGCCAGATCCTTGATCTCGTGGTTCTCGCTGTTCCATGAACCCTTAGTACCCTGAATGAACTCGCTCACGTTAGTAGAGCAACCATCGATCTGACGGCACATAGAGTGGAGGTGGATACCGTTCTCCATCTCGAAATCTACAGAGAACTGGTCGTACTGGTCACCAGTGATACGACGGTGACGAGCACCTACAGCTGTAGCCTTAACGGGCTTGAGGCCTGTCATCCACAAGAATACGTCGATATTGTGAACGTGCTGCTCAACGATGTGGTCACCTGAGAGCCACTTCCAGTTAACCCAGTCGCGGATCATCCACTCCATATCGCTCCAGCCTGTCTGACGCTCCTTGTACCAAAGCATACCCTGGTTCCAGTAAACGTTACCGCCAGTGATCTCGCCGATAGCACCATCACGGATAAGCTGCAAAGCCTCTACGTAAGGACGCTGGTGGTGACGCTGTGTACCAGTTACAACGCTAAGGTTCTTAGCCTGTGCCTGCTTAGCAGTAGCCATGATCATACGGTAGCCCTTAGGATCAACTGCGATGGGCTTCTCAAGGAATGAGTGAACACCCTTCTCAGTTGCGTACTGGAAGTGTACGGGACGGAATACGGGAGGAGTAGCGATGATTACCATATCAACGCCAGAATCGATAACCCTCTTGTATGCGTCGAAGCCTACGAAGCAGTTAGCATCGGATACAACCTGGTTGTGCTTCTCTGCCAAATCCTTCTTCAAGCTCTCGAGACGATCAGCGAAAGTATCACCCAAAGCTGTAACGGTGATGCCGTTGGCAGCCTCCAAAAGGTTTACGATAGCACCTGAACCACGGCCACCGCAACCGATAACACCAGCCTTCAACTCGCGGCCGTCATCAGCCTTGTCGTTCAAAACGGGTACGTAAACACCCTGCAAACGCTCGATAGGAGTGTTCTTAGGCTCTGATGAAGAACATGAGGTCATCATTGCAGATGAACCAACGAGGCTTGATACGCCCAATACTGCAGACATTGACAAGAAGTCCTTTCTGCTAAGTTTGTTGTTGCTCATAATTTTAAGTTGTTTATAGTTGTTATACCTTATTATTTAATTAAGTTACTCTTTTTGTAATGCTTTCGGCTTTTTGCCACCCATCTACTGTGCGTTTACGCCCTCGGGTACCTCGCATACTACGCGGAAGCCGATACCCTTGATGTCAGAGTACCACCATATACTCTTCGGGTTCTGCGGGTCGGTGTTGAGCCATGCATCGTGGTTGGTCTTGCCACGCGCTGCGCTACGCAGGTTAGCAGCATCATCAACATAGTAACCACCACGTACGACATACTCCTCGCCTGTTGCGGGACCCTTGGGATCGACCGCGCCGTCCTGCATCTGCGAATATGCATCCTCGGCATACCAGTCAGAGCAGTACTCCATAACGTTACCCAGCATATTCTTCAGGCCGAATGGGTTAGCCTTCATCTTGGTAGGCTCCTGTGTGCGGTTCTTGCTATTGTTTGCGTAGATTACGTGGCTGTTGATAACCGTCGTATCGGCACCGAACAGGCCATTCCAGAAGCCCTCGTTGGTGTAATCCTTCGGGCTACCCTCGAAGTAGTAAGGGGTGTCGGTACCACCACGGGCAGCATACTCCCACTCAGCCTCGGTCGGCAGACGATACTTCTTGCCGGTCTTCAGAGAGAGCCACTGGCAGAAGGTCTCAGCCGAGTAGTGTGTCATCGTGATAGCGGGACGTGAACCCTGACCCCAGCCCTGATCGGGGAAGCCGAACGGAGGCGTAGGACCGCTCACAGCGTCCAGATCCTCGCGGGTATTGTTGGCATAGATTACATCGGGGTGTGTACGACCCTCCGACATTGTCTCACCGTAGAATGCCCAGAACTGATCCCATGTTACCTCAACCTCAGCCATGAAGAAAGGCGAGATGGTCACATTGCGCTGTGGCCACTCATCAGCCTTATGGAAAGGCTCATTCTCGGGGCTACCCATCTTGAACGAACCGCCGGGGATGGCAATCATATTGATCGAAGCCGATGTACCAGGGATGGTCTCGGTAAAGTTCTCAAACGAAGTAACGGGCGTAGCTTCGGCGTAAATCTCACCGCTTGTAACGGGTGCGCTGGTCAAGGCCTCGTGCTTGTAGTTGGGGTTATAGTGACCCGCATCGAGGTGACAGCTGATACACTGCAGGTTGAGCTTCTCCTCATTCTCCTCATAGTAGAGGTGAGCCGTAACACCCTCGTCGGTGATACCGTTGGGGAAGATATTCACGTGGCAAGCCTTGCAAGACTCGTTATAGACGATGGTCTGTGCGTGCTCCAGCTCGCTATTGATTGACCAGTCCATATCCTCGGGATTCTTGGTCATATACGCCCATAAATCCTTCACTCCGATTGAGATCTTAGCCTTCACATACTCAAACGAACCCTTGGGAGGGAGGTGACATGCGGCACAGTCGGTCATTACACCGCTGTCGTTGTTGTAGTGATAAGACTGCTTCCAACTCGCATCCGACTCGGGATGGAAGTGGCAGGCCATACAAGATTCGTTCTTCGAACTGTTGACCCACATGTAGTTAAATGCGATCATCAACGAAAATCCCACCACAAGACCTGCGAGCGATGCAAGCAGGATTTTCTTCTTACTTCCTGATTTTGACATGATTATGTTTATATATTCTCTTTTGTTCAACCCCACTACTCGCCCTCGCTCTACTCCTTCGTATCGCGCCCAAAAACGCGCGCGCGTAAGGAAAGCCTAAATAAGGCGGGTATATTTTGTTCAAAAGTAATCATTTTTTCTACACTATCAAAGTAAAAATTTTCTTTTTTTGACCCATAAATCGTTTTAGAAAGTAATTGTGACAGATATAAAATAAAAAAAGCGGAAATCTTGTGGATTCCCGCCGGCTGTATTTTTCAAATTTTATCTTCTATTTACGTCTTACCCAAGTGTACGACAACAATATGTGCAAAACCGCTGCAAGCAGAATTGCATAGGCCATAAATGCCTCATTTTCGACATAATAGCCAATAATCAGAACGATTGCACAATAGATGCACAACAAGCCCGAATTCAAGCGAAGGCGGAACAGATTATATCTCTGGCGCTTCTTCTCGCTGGCGGTATTATAACCCGAGATAAGATAGTCGCCACGCCCCATTAGAATCAGCGCGCCACACACAAGCAGCAACACCGCCACCGCCACAATCACCCAAAAGTCGACATTCATAACGATAAATTTTATGTTTCTCAAAAATACAACTTTTCGAGCACAAAAACAAAAAAA
>JAFOXS010000145.1 GCA_017391665.1 Alistipes sp.
GGGTCGGTCAAACTGCGGCGACTCGATCGTATAGTGCAGATCCTTCATGTGGCTCAAGAAACGTCGGGTCGCCTCCTCGCGCGGGGTAGCCAGAATCTCATCCGGAGCCCCCGCCTCACAGACACGTCCTTGATCGAGGAATACGATGCGATCGGCAAGCTCGGCAGCCGCATGGAGCTGATGGGTGGTCATGATGAGCGTAATCTCCTTCTTGAGTTTGCGCAACACATCCATCACCTCGGCCGTGGCAATCGGGTCGAGTGCCGAGAAGGGCTCATCGAGGAGCAACACGCGGGGCTGCATCACCAAACAACGAGCAATGGCCACACGTTGCTGTTGGCCTACGGACAAATCCTGCGGAAAGAGGTGGCTTTTATGCGCCAAGCCTACCGATTCGAGCTGTTCCAGGGCAAGACGTTCAGCCTCGGCAGCCGACATGCCCAACACGCGCATAGGCGCCAGGGTCAGGTTGTGCAGGACATTGAGGAAAGGGAAGAGGTTGAAGTCCTGAAGAATCATGCCGATGCGCGGTTTCTCGCCCGAGGCAAAACGGATCTCTCCCGAATCAGGCTCCACCAAACCCGCCAGACATCGTAGCAGGGTACTCTTACCGCAACCCATCGGGCCAATCAAGCAGACCAACTCACGCTCGGCAAAGGTCAGCGACAGATCATCAAGCACTTGATTGCCATCAAACGACTTGTATATATGTTTAAGCTCAATCATACTTGAAAAATTTTACATACAAGAATTGTATTACTTGAGCAATCATCCACGAAAGAATCAGGTACATGATCGACACGATGATGAGCGGCAGGAAGGTGTCGGCATACTGCTCTCGCACGGCAAATACGGCCTTGATCAAATCTTTCTGTGCAATATAACCGGCATACGAGGTGGCTCGAAGTTGCACTTTCAAATCAGCTATAACGAGCGGCAACATCGATTTCACGGCTTGGGGCAGGACGATGTAGCGATAGCATTGACGTGTGGTCATACCCAACGCACGTCCCGCCTCGATCTGTCCGGGGCCCACCTGCAGAATGTGAATCTTGAATATTTTGGCCAACGAGCCCGAGGTATAGACTCCCAATGCGATGATCGACACAACAACACCATTCATCTCGCCGGCGAAGATCACATAGTAGAAGAACATCATCAAGGCCACGGAAGGGATGTCGTGAACGGTCGTCACGAACCAGCTCAACGGCTTATAGAGCCAAGGCCACTTGTGGCTGATGGCCAGATAGGTCAACAGTGCGCCGAGCAGGATGGCCGCGATGGCAGCAAAGATAAAGATGATGACCGTCGTGCGCAGACCGCCCAAAATCAGTCGCCACATATCCCACGAGAGGATACTTTGCACGGCATTGCGCCATTGTTTGCCCAACGACTCATGCGACTTGGCAATCGCGTGGTGGTCGCCCTCCGCTTTATCCTCAGCCGCGTGGATTTCCGACGACACGACACCGATTGCCGGTAGGGTATCGCCCTGTCCTGCCACCTCGGCGCCGGCATTCTCCGACGACTCGGCAACGAGTTGAGCCGACTGCTCGCGACCCGATTCGGGGACCGCATACGCTTCCGCAGGCAGTGCCAACCCAAAGATTGCAATCGCAATCCAGAGGTGCGCGACAAGTCCTATTTTTTTTATCTGAGGGATCTTCATCTCAATGCTTGAAAAAAAGAAGGCACAGACACCGTCAGCAAACAGAGTCCGTGCAATCCTTCTATGGGTTAGAATATCGTTATTCAACATTGAAAATCTGGCTGAAGCCGGACATATCGAACACACCCTTCACAAGCGGCTCCA
>JAFOXS010000253.1 GCA_017391665.1 Alistipes sp.
AAAATGATTGCTACGCACTTTTGAAAGCCATCAAAAGGTCATCATTTTTTAACCCTCCGCCTGCGCGTCGCCCTTTATCCACAAACTTTCGCAGTGCGGAGAGGCTGACGCACGCCTCATTTTTTATCACATCGAAGATGTGAATCAAACGCGGCAGGCAACTTTTCGGAAAAAGGGCAGACGGGAAAATTTGCGTAAAAAAACGGAGACCTTTTCACGAAGTAAAAGTGCGAACGCATCCGTTTTAGGAAATTTTCTCGTATGACCCCGAAAATTGTCACCGCGCGGTTTTTGCGCCACTTTTTAATCCACCACGAGGGTGGCTTTTCCTCCTCGCGGCTCGGCAAAGTGTGCAAGCACCCTCTGCTCTCGCTCCGCAGCGTCGGTTGGCGGCAAAAAGTGGCAATACCTTAAAAAAGGTATTTTAGAAACGATAAAAAACCCGTCTCGAAATGAGGCGGGTTTTCTTTTTACCAAAAGGGGCGGATTATTTGAACCAAGAGGTGATGTTGTGACGAATCCAGAAGTAGTAAGCAATAACGCCCACCCAGCTGGTACACCATACGAGCACTGCGGTGATAATCTTACCGATGATACCGATAGGCTTCTTGAAGATGTCGAGCACGCACCAGATAGCGCAAATCAAACCTGCCAAATAAAGAATTGTTCCCATTTTTAGTAGTTTTTATTATTAAACAATAGTGTTTTCCTCCTTATATTCCACTCTCTCATCATACCGTACATCGCTAAGGAAAAGCCCCACGGCAGGTGCTCCGGCACTCGAGCGCGAGAGGTCGCAACTATGCAGTATCTCCCTGAACTCCTCGACCGTATAACGGCCACGACCCACATCAACCAGCGTACCCACGATGGCACGAATCATATTGCGCAAAAAGCGGTCGGCACGAATAGTAAAAATGAGCAGATCCTCGTCCTCCGCCGCACGGCACCAATCAGCCCTCGTGACGTGGCATATATTGGTCTTGTTGTTGGAGTTCAGTTTGGCAAATGTCGTAAAATCCTCCCACTCCATAAGAGCCCCTGCCGCCTCGTTCATACGCTCCACATCGAGCGGCACATAGTACTGCCACGCCGAATAACGGCGGAACGGATTCTTGCGCTGCGAGATGTAGTAGGTGTACTCCCTCTCAACGGCATCGAAGCGTGCATGAGCCTCAGCCCCGACACGCCACACCCTCTGCACAGCCACATCTTTAGGCAAGATGAGGTTTAGTTTATATACCAGCTGCGCACAATCCTTGACATTCTCTGAATCAAAGTGTGCAACGTAGCGCGATGCGTTCACTCCCGTATCGGTACGACCCGCTCCGACAACCTCCACCTGCTCACGCAGCAGGGTAGAGAGAGCCTGCTCCACGGTCTGCTGAACCGAGGGGGCATCAGGCTGTCGTTGCCAGCCGCAATAGGCGGCACCGTCGTAGGATAGGAGTATAAAGTAGCGCATTACTTCATATATTTCTTATGCGAGAAGTCGGTTACAACTGCCTCATTCTCAACATGAAGGTTAGTCAAATCACCCTTGCCGCCAGCCTCACCGACCTCAAGTACTACGTTCTCCTTCGCGGCATTATGCTTTGCGAAACCGAGATTGAGGTTTCTCACGCTCGAGTTGAACTTACCCTCAGCCTTGATGCCTACGTGCTTATCGCCACGATTCGAATACCAATAGGCAAAGCAGTCATTATAGAGGCTGCGACGATCCTTGGCAATGGTAAAGCCAGCAGCAAACTCATCGCTGTAACAGAACTCATACCAGTTGTTTCCGGCCAAATCCAGAAAGCCAGTACTTGTCGGATCGTAGCCATCCTTGCCACCATAATACAAGGGGTGTATATTGCGCAGCGAGTTGGCCTGCGAGCGCAGCTCAACACCTGTATGCACAGCCGCTATACGCATATTGGTAAACGTATTGTCATAACCCTCAACCAGCAGTCCGACCGACGTAGAGGAGTTGTTACCAACAATATTCACACCCGTGACGTCGCAATCCGAGGAGTTGTTGTTGGCGCCTCGCTTGACGTGGATACCCACCTCAACATTCTTGATCGAGGTGTTGCGGATAACCGTTTCACGACCACTGTCAATCGATACACCTGTAGCCACGCCGCCGCCATCGATAACACCGCCGTCGAGGTAGTAGTTACTGCCTGGCGTAGCGATATTATTTGCCTCATCCTTGCCACCCAGACGAATCATTGCCTCCGTGTGCGACCACCCTTCGGCGGCACGGATAATGGCGTAATTCGATAGTTGCAACGCCACCGAGAGGGTAGGCTCGGCAGGGGTGCATATAGGCTTCGAGATGACATACTCGCCATCGGGGAAGTATATGGTTCTGTTGGGGTTAGCATCAATCAGCTGCTGCAATGCTTCACTTACATCCTCGCCACTCGACGGGGTAACATAATCCGACACGATGACATATCCCAGATCGCTCGTGCCACCCTTGCAGGCAACCATAACCACAGCCATGAAGGCCGACGCTATAAATGCAAAATATTTCACTACTTTTCTCATATGGGCAGTATAAATTATTCGGTAATCTACACAAAGATACACTTTTTTTGAAAATAGCACACTCAGCCACCCATTTTTATCACTCGTTGCCGTAGAAAATATTTTTTCTATAGGGAAATATTCTTATCTTTGCGAGTTATTTGTTCGCGC
>JAFOXS010000010.1 GCA_017391665.1 Alistipes sp.
CCTTGCCTGCGCCAACCAACGCCAGACGCAGAGTGTTCATAATCTGACCCATGCCGTAGCCCTTCTCCTGAATCCAGGCACCCACAACAGCCTCGGTATTCTCCAGCGAGAAGTCGTCGATTCCTGCCAATACCTCACGTACCTCCTTTAGACGTGCAGGGTTCTCACCCTTCCAATACTTCTTGGTCTGCTTCTCCTCGTACTCGGTAGGAGCAACAAAGAAATATGAGGTCAAATCCCCCAAATCGGTGATAAACGATGCTCGCTCCTTCATAATGCCAGCAGCTTTGCCCGCCAGCTCATCCGAAGTCTCTACACCATGCTCCTTAAGGATAGGCTGGAACAGAGTGGCCAGCTCCTCGTTGGTCTTGGTGTGCATATACTGAGCATTGAACCACTTTGCCTTGTCGGGCTGGAAACGAGCACCAGCCTTTGATACGCGATCCAACGAGAACGAGTCGATCAACTCCTGCATTGAGAAGATCTCCTGCTCGGTACCAGGATTCCAGCCCAGCAGAGCCAGCATATTTACAAACGCCTCGGCAAAGTAACCATCCTCGCGATAGCCGTGAGCAGTCTCGCCCGTGGGTGAAGTCCAGAACAAGGGGAACACGGGGAATCCCATCTTGTCGCCATCACGCTTCGAGAGCTTACCGCCACCCGTAGGTTTCAGCAGAAGGGGCAGGTGAGCAAACTGAGGCTGCGTGTCGGTCCAGCCGAAGGCACGATACAGCAGGTAGTGCAACGGCAGTGAGGGCAACCACTCCTCGCCACGGATAACGTGCGAGATCTCCATCAGGTGGTCATCCACAATATTTGCAAGGTGGTAGGTCGGCAGCTGATCAGCGCTCTTGTAGAGAACCTTGTCGTCCAGCGTAGAGGTATTCACCTTCACATGACCACGAATCAGGTCATCCATCTCGACAACCTCATTCTCGGGCATCTTGAAGCGTACAACCCATATGTCGCCGCGAGCGATACGCTCCTCAACCTCCTCGGCCGAGAGGCTCAACGATGTGGGCAACTTCTCACGAACGGTATAGTTATAGGCGAAGGTCTGACCTGCAGCCTCAGCCTCCTTACGCAGAGCATCCAGTTCCTCCGATGTGTCGAAAGCATAGTATGCCCAACCCGCCTCAACGAGCTGCTTGGCATACTTGAGGTAGATCTCCTTACGCTCGCTCTGACGATAGGGAGCATGAGGGCCACCTACGCCAACACCCTCGTCAATCTCGATACCGCACCACTTGAGCGACTCGATGATATACTCCTCCGCTCCGGGCACGAAGCGCTGCGAGTCGGTATCCTCGATACGCAAAATCATCTTGCCACCATGACGGCGCGCAAACAAATAGTTATAAAGTGCTGTACGCACACCACCCATATGAAGGGGGCCCGTAGGCGAGGGTGCGAAACGAACTCTAACTTCTCTTGACATAATTTTCTATTTTTAGTTTCTTATTTATTTTTCTTCTCTTTCAACTTCAACCAGGCAGCAAACACAAGTGCCACAACATAATAGGCCGTCGAATAAACCAGCACGCCACGACTGAAGCCATGAGTTGCCGGCCACTGGCCCTGCAACCAGGTATTGACACTCACTGCCACCAAAACCGCCAACAGGAAAAACAGAGCCATAGCAATCTGATGATTCTTCCTGTTGCGCTCAACCACTGGCATAGGGCCCAGAAACAACATAAGCCACAGCACGATAGTCCACGCCCACATTGTCCAATAGACAAGGTTTGGGAAATTGAGTGTTGCAACAGCCAGCGCAACCGTCACCACAGCAAAAACAACAGCTGCAATCTGAATCTTTCTCCAAATTTCCATAGTGGTTAATTTTGATTTTATTATAAACTATCTCACTTCAGACACCTGATTTGCAAGGTAGCTATTTTGCTTCCTCTTTAATGATTGAGTTGTGAGATTATTTCAAGGCTTGCGAAGTTACCGAAAGCGGAGTTTACTATGACGTAAATGAGCATTTCGGAAACGAGCGTAACGCAGAAAGAACTCACAAGGCAATTATTAAACGTTAAAGAGGAAGTGCATAATATCTCCATCCTGTACAATGTACTCCTTACCCTCGATACCAATCTTACCCACGTCGCGGCAAGCCTTCTCCGAGCCAAGAGCTACATAATCGTCATACTTGATCACCTCGGCACGAATGAATCCACGCTCGAAGTCGGTGTGGATGATACCTGCAGTCTGGGGAGCTTTCATACCCTTAACGAAGGTCCATGCACGGCTCTCGTCAGCACCAGTGGTGAAGAATGTCTGCAAGTTGAGCAACTTGTATGCCGCCTTGATCAGACGTGCCACGCCCGACTCCTCAAGACCCATATCCTGCAGGAACATCTGACGCTCCTCGTAATCCTCCAGCTCGGCGATATCGGCCTCGGTAGCCGCAGCCACGATCAACATCTCGGCATTCTCGTCGGCAATGGCTGCCTTCACAGCCTCGGTATGTACGTTACCCGATACGGCCGATGCCTCATCAACATTACATACGTAGAGTACGGGCTTGTCAGTCAAAAGATTCAGGTCGGCAACGAGCTTGCGCTCCTCCTTGTCGGTCTCAACCGTACGAGCCGAGCGACCCTGCTCCAGCGCCTCCTTGAACTGCACCAAAAGATCGTAACGACGCTTGGCGTTCTTATCGCCCGCTGCGGCCTGCTTCTGGCACTTGCCGATGTTATTCTCTACGGTCTCCAGATCCTTCAACTGCAACTCGGTGTCAATAATACCCTTGTCGCGAACGGGATCCACCGAGCCATCGACATGCGTAATATTGCCATTCTCGAAGCAACGCAGAACGTGGATGATTGCATTGGTGTTGCGGATATTGCCGAGGAACTTATTTCCCAGGCCTTCGCCCTTCGAAGCACCCTTCACCAAACCGGCGATATCGACAATCTCGATGGTGGTGGGGATAACCTTGCGGGGGTTATCAATCTCGGCCAGCTTAACGAGTCGCTCATCAGGCACAGTGATAACACCCACGTTGGGCTCGATTGTACAGAAAGGGAAATTTGCAGCCTGCGCCTTAGCGTTTGACAGGCAGTTGAAAAGAGTCGATTTACCCACATTGGGCAGACCGACAATACCGCATTGTAAAGCCATTGTCTATCTATTTTCGTTTATAATCTTATATAATTTGACAAAAATAGTCATTTTTTGCAAGATGAGCCCTATTTTGAGGGATAAAATTTTGCTTTCGCCGCTTTTATCGCTATATTTGCACTACAAATCTCAAACAAACTATCATCAATAACATTTGATCGAACCTCATCGGGAGCATTATGCCCTCCGACGTTGTGTATTTTATGTGTTTCCGCCACCTCGTTCGTGGCGGGCAAAATTATGATTTACGCTTATGACTGATCTATTTTTCAGGCCGTATCGGTAGCGCGATACAACAAGATTAAACATTGCTCAAAAACCATTTGCAGTGGCCATCGCAAGATGGCTGCCGTGGGCGTTCTTTGACGTTTTTGAGCCGATGGTCAGGCTTCGACAAACCACTGATCATCACACTATTATTCCATTTAGCTACCATCACACCGATAGCTATTCAAGAAAAATGTTTAATCTTAAAAAAACTGAAAACTATGAATCAGAAAAACACAACCATTTGCGCAGAAACAACATCCTCACGTACTCGTATTACCCACTATGCACCCGTAGCCTCGACACGTGGCGAGAGGGTCCACATCTACCGCTACGGCATAGACCGCATAAGCGAGGAATACCGCCAGCGTCTTAATGCCGAGCGTCATCCGCTCCGCCGAGCCGTTATCCGTTTCGAGTGGGCGCAGTTTCTCTACGCTCACGTTGGCGAGTACTCGGGCAATAGGGACTCGTTGCGCCGCTACGCCGCAAGCCTTGCGCACAACGCCTATATGGATGCCAAGCAGGCTCTCCTTCAGGCTGAGCAAGAGCGCATTGCAGCACAGAGAATTCTCTCGAAGTTGCAGCGTCGCCTCGGCTTCCGCCGCTTGGAGGATGGCGCAATCAAAGAACCTACAAATGGCCTTACAGCTACGGCCAAACGAGAACTCTCCGAGGCACAACACGACCTCCGCGTGGCCACGAACAGACTGAACGATTTAAGGCACATTTGTCCCGAGCATATATTCTCGAAGATGTGTGCATTAGCCGACAAGGCTAATCGATAAAAAAGGCCGCTACACGCAATGTGTGGCGGCCTTTTTACATTATTCGAAACCCAATTTGGCGTTAAAACGAGAATTTTACACTTAAAGACAAAAAAACGCACCCGAAAAAGAAACCGTTTACTTGCAAAAACGTCGTGAAATGTATATTTTTGTGGCGGTTAGGCTTTTTGAGCCGTCAAGTGTCAAAAAATATAGTTAGGAAAATATGTTAAGCAGAAAAGTAGCAGCGCAGCTGCGTGAGTTTGAAACACCGTTCTATCTCTACGACATTAATCTGTTGCGTCAGACGCTGGAGAGTGTAATTTATGAGTCAAACAAGTATAATTACAAGGTTCACTACGCCATCAAGGCCAACAACGACGACTACCTGCTCTCAATCATCAAAGAGTACGGTATCGGTATCGACTGTGCCAGCGGCAATGAGGTGCGCAAGGCCATTGAGTCAGGCTTTGATCCCAAGACCGTAGTATATGCAGGTGTGGGTAAGCGTGACAAGGAGATCCGCTACGCTCTGGAGCAGGAGATTCTGGCTATCAACTGCGAGTCTATCGAGGAGTTGCAGGTTGTAAACGAGTTGGCTGCCCAGATGGGCAAGAAGGCTGATGTTGGTCTGCGTGTAAACCCCGACATCGACCCCAAGACCAACCGCTGTATCGACACAGGTCAGGCCGACAGTAAGTTCGGTATCTCATACGAGGAGATTCTCGACAATGTAGATTTGATCCGTTCACTTGAGAATATCAATATCATCGGCATCCACATCCACATCGGTTCGCAGATTCGCGAGCTGCATGTATTTGAGAATATGTGCAATAAGGCCAATGCAATTGTTGAGAAACTGGAGTCACTCGGTTTCTCATTCCGCATGGTAGATGTTGGTGGTGGTCTGGGTATCAACTACGACGTACCCGAGAATGAGCCTATCCCCAACTTCGCATCACTCTTTGCTATCGTTCGTGAGCACCTGCGCGTTGAGGGCAAGGAGGTTCACTTCGAGTTTGGCCGCTCGCTCGTAGGTGAGTGCGGCGAGCTCATTACCAGCGTATTGTTCAACAAGACAACCGCTACAGGCCGTCGTCTGCTTATCATCGACGCATCGATGACCGAGCTTATTCGTCCCATGCTCTACGGTTCGTATCACAACATCGAGAACATCACATCTCAGGAGGAGCGCACAACAAAATACACGGTCGTAGGTACAGCCTGCGAGTCAACCGATGTATTTGACGAGAACGTAAGCCTGAAGCGCAGTAAGCGAGGTGATCTGCTGGCTATCAAGTCGGCTGGCGCATACGGTCGTTCGATGGCTTCGCAGTACAACATGCACGACCTGCCGAAGGCTGTTTACAGCGACCAGTTGACAAAGTAAACTCTTCTAAAGAAGAGAAATATAGAAGGAGTGTCCAATATTATTGCGACACTCCTTATTTTTTTCGTTTTTTTTGCGTATATTTGAAAAATAATTTTTCGCGAAAACCATGAACATTGAACTTATAAAATCAGAACTTGAAAAGCTTTCGCTCATGCTCTCTGAGTGGGAGGGTGATGCTGAGGTTTCATCCATTGAGCGCGACATCGCACTCGACAAGTTAAAGAA
>JAFOXS010000218.1 GCA_017391665.1 Alistipes sp.
GCACTTTATTGTAGGTGAGATTAGCGGCAACACCGATACATATTGGAGCACATATTTGTATAAGGAGCGTGGCGATGACAAAATATATACGGGACCAGTTTGGGATTTCGATATTGCATTCGAGAACGACCATCGCACACACCCCATCAGCCAATACAACGATTTTATCTACGCCACCGACGACTCTTCGGCTGCCGGAGGTAAGAATATGAAGAGGTTTGTGTCGCGTATTATCAAGGAGGATCCCGTGGCCAATGCACAACTCAAGCAGATGTGGAACGAACTGCGCAGCAACGGCGTGATCACGGAGGAGTCACTCATCGCCTACATTGACCAAACCGCAGCCTTGCTCGACGAGTCGCAAAAGCTGAACTTCAAACGATGGAAGATCCTGGATCGCAAATTCCACATGAACTTCCAGGCTCTCGGTTCGTATGAGGCCGAGGTCAACACCATCAAGAGCTACATCGATGAGCGACTGGTGCGTCTGGACGAGTTTATCAACAGATAAAACAGTATCGGAAACACAAAAAACAAGGACTATCCTTTTGGGTAGTCCTTGCTTTTTTATCAAAGGCATTAATGTTGCGCCTTATATCGCGATGGCGAGATGCCAGTGCGCTGCTTGAAGTATTTACCAAAGAAGGATTGCGAGACGAAGTTCAGGCGCTCCGAAACCTCCAGCACACTCATGCCCTGCTGCTGAAGCAAGCTCTTGGCACGACGTATAACAGCAGCGTCAATAAGCTTGGAGGCATTATACCCAACCTTCTTCTTGCACACCAGCGAGAGGTACTTGGGCGTAATACCCAACTGCGAGGCGTAATACTCAACACTTCTCTCACGCTCGCACGACTCGTCGATAAGTTGCGTGAAACTATGCATTATATCATCCGTACGCGAAAGACGCTCCCTGTCGTCCAACTCGGCACTTGCATACTTACTCAAGATCGAGGCCAGCATATAATAAAAGGACTCAAAGAGTGATATCTGAACCTTTTTATCATAGGCATTTGGCGCTACACAGTTGGCACAACTAAGCGTTGCCACAATACTATGCAAGCGGGCAATCTCATCGTCGGTAACCTGCAGACAGGGGCTATTGCCGAACATGATATTGATAGTGAGCAGATCCGCCATAGATATATTCGCCGAATTAATGAATGATGTGGGATATGCAATGAAATATCCCATACAGGCCTTACTGCACTTAAAGCCTTCAGCCACAGATGAATCCCTGAGCAGCAACAACGTATTGCGACGCATCTCAAAGTGCTTGCCGTCGATGGTTACCTTAGCCGTTCCGTTGCATATAACGCCCACAGCCAAGCCATCGAAGGTATGCTTCTTGCCCTCGAGCATCTGCAGATTCATCATGGGCGTCAGGACAAAATCTTCAGAGAAGATATGACTTGGCGAGAGATCCTTCTTGATCTTCGCTACTGATATTTTATTGCCTCTCTCACTTGTATCCTTTCTCATTATTCCTGTATTTTAGTCTATTCTTCATGTGGGCAAATTATATTTAGAGCGCCACGCAGGCAACTAACTCTCATAGGGAAACTACCACCACTCTGACCATCCACATCGGTGGCCTCGCTCGTTGGTGACATAAGCGTCAACTGACTGGTTCGCAAATACTTCACTGCCGGGGTCTTGATGCCTATGATATAGAGAAGCATATCGCACGCCGACTGGAATGCTGTCTTGCGCTTACGCAGGAACAGGCAGTCAAAGACTCCATCCCTAAGGCTTGCCATGCGCGCCAAAGGCACGCGACCTGCTGTCTCGCCATTGAACACAAGTCCCATCAACGTGGGATAATAGAAGGCGTCGCCATCGGCCGTAATGGTGAGCGGTATGCCGTGCAGCTTCTTCAGCTCCTTGAAGCCCTCAATCATGTATGCAGCACGTCCCAGAATGTGTTTCAACTCCTTGGGAGTATGCTGCGACGTGGTGGTGAAAATTCCGAAACTGAAGATATTGACAAAGTAGATTGGCGACACATCGGGATGGTTGATCTGCTCCACACGACCGCAATCTATAGGCTCAGCCGTACCATAGGCAATCTGTTGCGCGGCACGCAGCAGATTGTTCGACATGCCCAATGCTCCGGCAAAGTCGTTGGCCGTACCTGCTGGCAAGACGCCAAGCGTAAAGTGCAAACCACGATGCATCATGGCATTAACAATGTAATTGAGCGTACCATCACCGCCGGCAACAACTGCCAAATCAACATCCTCGTAACCCTCAAAGGGGTTATCGTCAAAACGAATCTCCAAGGGTTGTAAAGCGTAGCCAGCCTGGGCAAAGATTGCGACTATATCGGCAATCCTGTTTGCCACCCGACCACGGCCCGCATAAGAGTTATATAACAATATTGCTCGTTTCATCTCAATATTCAAACATTACTCGATGGCTCTGTATCCATCAACCGTTGCCAGCGCATCAGCCAGTGAGCGCGAATAGTAGATATCGTACTCATCATTCTGACCAGCGGCAATAAAATAGACCTGCACGCCCTCGTCCTCCAGCTCCCTGGCAGTGAGCAGTGCCTGCTCCAGATCCATAGCCATAAACATGGTGCCGTAGGCGTCGGCCTCGGCACATGTAGGAGCAATGACGGTTGCCGAGAGCAGCGATGTCACTGCACTGCGACCCGTACGGGGATCGATCGTATGAGAGACCTTCTGCCCCTGATCGTCAAGGTAATAGCGGCGATAGTTGCCCGATGTGGCCATCGACGAATCGGTAAGAGATATAACCTGCTGGACAAACTCGCCCATCGAGTTGTTTCCATCGAAGGGGGTCTCTATTCCGATGCGCCATGCTCCACCCTTGGCATTGACTCCACGGCAGCGCACCTCGCCTCCAATATCGACCAGATAATCCTCTATGCCCCACTGCTCCAGAGCGCGTGCAGCCATATCCACAACATAGCCTTTGGCTATAGAGTTGAAGTCGATCTTCATACGGCTATCGGCCTTCTGCAATCGGCCATCGACAACCTGCAACTTATCAATGCCCACAAACTCGAGCAGCGAATCAACATTGATGCTGGTCTGGCGATCCTTGGCGGCAAAACCATACGCCTCAACAAGCGGGCCTACAGTCACATCGTAGACTCCCCCACTCTGCTCGCTCACACGGCGCGAGAGATTAAGGCAGTAGATAATATGCTCATCCAGAAGATCTGTTTCGTTGTTGTTCACACGGCTCAGAAGCGAGCCCTCCTCAAAGATAGACATCGAAGCCTTGGCCTCTCTGTCGATACGCATCATAAGGTCATACACCTCGGCCGAGGAGCGCGACGTGCGGGCACTAACCGTAAGGAACGTACCGAGCATCTGTCCCTCCACCTTTACGTATGTCGGCTCCACCCTGTGGCATCCCCACACAGAGGACACAACAGCTACAAGGCAAAGCACCCGACGAAAATATGTTATGATTGCTGTCAAAATTTTCTATTACGTTTGTAGTCTCCCTTTCCGAGTTCATCACCTTTGATGGAAGCCTTCGGATAGGGCCAATATAGTGCAAATATAACAATTTTTATGTAAAAATTTAACATCTGAAAGCCAAATCGAAAATCGGGTTAAAAAAATAAGTGTTTTTAGTAGTGAAATATTTGGCTCTTAATGAAATTAGGCGTAATTTTGTGGCACGCTCCGGTGTTATTCACGGTAAGGGGAATGCATCGTGGAGTGGAACCAGGATCCTGACCAACTCGAGAGACGCGGCGAGGTCCATAAATCTTAATTTTTTTATGGCTTATTTAACAGCAGAGAAAAAGCAAGAGCTTTTTGGTAAGTACGGCAAGTCTAACACTGACACAGGTTCTCCTGAGAGCCAGATTGCACTGTTTTCGTACCGTATCAGCCACCTTACTGAGCACCTCAAGAAGAACAAGCACGACTTCGGCACCCAGCGCTCATTGTTGCGCTTGGTAGGTAAGCGTCGCAAGTTGCTCATGTATTTGAAGGAGGTTGATATCGAGCGTTACCGCGCTATCATCAAGACTCTTAACCTCCGTAAGTAATACGATTGAGGTAAAAAGGGCTGTGCACGGCGTATGCCGCCAGCCCTTTATTTTGAAATTTATCATTTGACGATTATAGAAGAATTATGGAAGAAAAGAAGTTGTACAACGCTGTACAGAAGACGATCACGCTCGCTGACGGTCGTGAGATCACAATTGAGACCGGTAAGTTGGCAAAGCAGGCAGACGGTTCGGTAGTAGTTAAGATGGGTAACACTATGTTGCTCGGAACTGTTGTAGCCGCTAAGGATGCAAAGGAGGGAACAGATTTCATGCCTCTGCAGGTGGAGTATAAGGAGAAGTTCGCATCATGCGGCCGCTTCCCCGGAGGTTTTATGAAGCGCGAGGGTAAGGCAAGCGATGCAGAGATTCTGGTTGCACGTCTTATCGACCGTGCATTGCGTCCCCTTTTCCCCTCGGATTACCACGCCGACGTATTTGTTACGGTAAACCTTATTTCAGCAGACAAGGATATTCAGCCCGATGCATTGGCAGGTCTGGCTGCTTCGGCTGCACTGGCCGTATCTGACATTCCCTTTGGTGGCCCCATCTCGGAGGTTCGCGTAGCGCGCATCAATGGTGAGTATGTCATCAACCCCAACTTCTCACAGATGGCAGACGTAGATCTGGACATCATGGTTGGTGGTACTATCGACAACATCCTCATGGTTGAGGGTGAGATGAACGAGGTATCTGAGGAGGTTATGCTCGGCGCCATCAAGTTCGCTCACGAGGAGATCAAGAAGCACTGTGCCGTTCAGATCGAGCTCTCGAAGGAGTTGGGCAAGGACGTTAAGCGCACCTACTGCCACGAGACCAACGACGAGGAGTTGCGTCAGCAGATCATCACCGAGCTCTACGACAAGGCTTACGCTATCGCTACCAGCGGTACTGCAAAGCACGAGCGCTCGGAGGCTTTCGAGGCTCTGGAGGCAGAGTTCGCAGCACGCTTTACTGAGGAGGAGCTGGAGGAGAAGGCTCCCCTTATTCACAAATATTTCCACGATGATGTGCAGAAGAAGGCTATGCGTAACATGATCCTCGACGAGGGTCAGCGTCTGGATGGCCGTCGCACTGACGAGATCCGCCCCATCTGGTGCGAGGTAGGCTACCTGCCCGCAGCACACGGCTCGGCAATCTTTACTCGTGGTGAGACACAGTCACTCACAACAGTTACATTGGGTACCAAGCTTGACGAGAAGATGATCGACGAGGTATTGGTTCAGGGCTCTGAGAAGTTCACCCTGCACTACAACTTCCCTCCCTTCTCAACTGGCGAGGCTCGTCCCGCACGTGGTGTTAGCCGTCGTGAGATCGGTCACGGTCACCTGGCATGGCGTGCATTGAAGCCTATGATCCCCACAGGCGAGCAGATGCCCTACGCATTGCGCGTAGTATCAGATATCCTGGAGTCAAACGGTTCATCATCTATGGCAACCGTATGTGCAGGTACTCTGGCATTGATGGATGCCGGCGTTAAGATCAAGAAGCCCGTATCAGGTATCGCAATGGGTCTTATCTCAGACTCTGCAACAGGCCGCTGGGCTGTATTGTCAGATATTCTGGGTGACGAAGACCACCTGGGCGATATGGACTTCAAGGTTACAGGTACAAAGGATGGTATCACCGCAACACAGATGGATATCAAGGTTGACGGTCTGTCATATGAGGTATTGGCTACCGCTCTGGAGCAGGCTCGCAAGGGTCGTATGCACATCCTGGAGAAGATCACCGACACCATCGCTGAGCCCCGTGAGGACTACCGCGAGTTCGTACCCCGCATCGTACAGATCCAGATTCCCAAGGACTTCATCGGTGCTGTTATCGGCCCCGGCGGTAAGGTTATCCAGGATATTCAGAAGACTACTGGCACCACTATCACTATCACCGAGAACGAGGAGTGCGGCGTAGTGGATATCTTCGGTGTTGACAAGACCGCTCTGGACGGCGCACTTGCTCGCATCAAGGGTATCGTAGCTGTTCCCGAGGTAGGTGAGGTTTACAATGGTACCATCAAGAGCATCGTAGCATTTGGTGCTTTCGTTGAGATCCTTCCCGGCAAGGAGGCTTTGTTGCACATCTCTGAGATCGACTACAAGCGTTTCGAGACTATGGATGAGACAGGCCTTAAGGAGGGTGACACAATCGAGGTTAAGCTTATCGGCGTAGATCCCAAGACTCAGAAGTACAAGCTCTCTCGCAAGGCACTCCTGCCTAAGCCCGAGGGTTGGGTAGAGCGTGAGCGTAAGCCTCGTAGTGAGGGTCGTCCCCGCGGTGAGCGCGGCGAGCGTCACGGTGGCGAGCGCAACAAGCGATAAGCGAATCCGGAACTAAACTTTAACTACCTAATAAAATTATTATGAAAAACTGTCTGAAATTGTTTGCTGTTGTAGCTATTGCTGCCATCATGACAGGATGTAACTGCTTCAGCAAGATGGCCAAGAATCAGGATCAGGTCAACATCACCTGCACTCCTGAGGTGTTGGCGCTGAACAACGGCAAGGTGGAGGCTGACATCACTGTTACCTTCCCTGCCAAGTACTACAACCAGAAGGCCGTATTGAAGGTTACCCCCGTGATGATTTTCGAGGGTGGCATGGTCGAGGGTGCTACAAAGTATTACCAGGGCGGTAAGGTTAAGGATAACTACATCGTAGTTCCTGCAACCGGCGGCAAGGTAACACAGCACGTTGAGTTCCCTTACGACGCTCGCATGGCACAGAGCGAGTTGGCTCTGCTCGTTGAGGTTAAGTGCCCCAGCGGTCCCTGCAAGGTCTTCACATTGGTAAATGCTAACACTGGCGCACTGCCCACCAAGGCTGAGGCTGCTGCTTTGGCAGCTGGCGGCAAGCAGGCTGAGGCTATCAAGAAGGCCTTTGCTCTTCCTGTTGCCAAGGGCGTGAATACACTCCAGAGCGAGTTGGTTTACTCTGATGTAATGTCTAACACGGCTAACAACTACAAGAACGTTACTACCGTTGTTACAAAGGCTGACATCATGTATGCCATCAACTCATCAACAGTATCTAGCAAGGCTACCTCGACCGACGAGATCAAGGCCTTCAAGGAGAACGTTGTAGCACAGCAGAGCAACGACCGCGCAACGCAGAAGCTCTACGTTCACGGTTACGCATCACCCGATGGTCCCGAGAAGTTCAACGACAAGCTCTCATCAGCTCGTTCAACATCAGGACACAAGGCTGCCGAGAAGATCCTCAAGGATACAGGCATGTCACTCGACCAGGCTTCATACGGTGAGGACTGGGAGGGCTTCAAGGAGTTGGTTGCTGCATCAGACATCGAGGATAAGGATATCATCCTCCAGGTGTTGAGCCGCTACGACTCTTCTACACAGCGTGAGGCCGAGATCAAGAACATGTCAGCCGTATTCACCGAGCTCAAGAAGGAGATCCTTCCCAAGTTGCGTCGTGCACAGCTCGTAAACAGCACCGACATCAAGGGTAAGACCGATGCCGAGATGGCTGCTCTGATCAACTCAGGTCGCCTGGACGAGCTCACCAACGAGGAGTTGCTCTACATGGCTGAAAGCGTATTGGAGGATGGCAAGGCAAAGGTAACCGTACTGGAGTACACTGCCAAGAAGTTCAACGATGCTCGTGCTTACAACAACCTCGGTGTTGCCTATGCAAAGTTGGGTGAGGCTCAGAAGGCTCTTACAAGCTTCGAGAAGGCTGCACAGTTGGGCTTGAACAACAACGAGATCAACAGCAACCTTGCACTTGCAAATCTGGCTAACGGCAACGTATCGAAGGCACAGCAGTATGCTGCAGCTGCCGATGCTAAGACCAAGGCTATGATCTCTGCTGCACAGGGTAACTATAGCTCGGCTGCATCAACCTTGTCAGGTTACAACGCTGCTATCGCTAAGGTTATGAACAACGATCTCACCTCTGCAAAGAGCGCTATCGCTGCCGATAAGTCTGCCAAGGCTGACTATCTGCGTGCCGTTATCGCATCGAAGGAGGGTGACCTGAACACAGCGAAGGCTGAGTTGCAGAACGCTATTTCGAAGGATGCATCACTCGCTGCAAAGGCTGCGAAGGATGTAAACCTGAAGAACTTGTTCGCAAGCGGTTTCAAACTCTAAGAAAGAGTACCCAAATAAAAGAGGGCTGCCACTAAATTGTTGGCAGCCTTTTTTGTGTTAAGTACATATTTTGCGTATATTTGCAGAAAGTAAAATCTTTCACTATGGAGTACGCCAACCATCTCAACGACTACGCACCTGCCCCCACGAGTGATGAGGTAGCGCAAGCTGTCAGCGCCGCAATGCAGGCAACAGGCAAGAACTGCACCACCGAGGTGTATCGATTCCTGCTCTCAGCCATCGACCTTACAACGCTCTCATGCACCGACTCGGAGCAGTCGGTAGCCGCCATGGCACGTCGTGCTGCGGAGTTCGACATCGACTACCCCCATCTGCAGAACGTAGCATCGATATGCGTATATCCTCCCTTTGTCGAGACCGCAGGCCTTGCAATCGACGGCACATCGCTCAAGATCACAGCCGTAGCGGGAGGCTTCCCCTCTTCACAGACATTCCTGGAAGTGAAGATGCTGGAGGTGGCTATGGCCATCGAGAATGGCGCCGACGAGGTGGATGTGGTGCTCAACGTGGGTAAGATGCTCACTGGCGCCTACGACGAGGCAGCGAACGAGATAGAGGTACTGCGCGAAGAGGCCGAGGGCGCCACACTGAAAGTTATTCTTGAGACAGGCGCACTACTCTCGGCAGAGAAGATATATCATGCGGCATTGCTTGCGATGGCGGCCGGTGCCGACTTTGTGAAGACCTCAACGGGCAAGATTGATATTTCGGCTACACCCGAGACTGTTGTTATAATGTGTCAGGCCATTAAGGCATACTATGAGCTCACATCGCGCAAGATCGGTATAAAGATTGCCGGAGGTGTCCGCACCGCCGAGCAGGCGGCTCTCTACTACACCATCGTCGAGCAGATTCTGGGCAGCGAGTGGCTTACGACCGATCTGTTCCGCATCGGAGCTTCATCTGCCGCCAATAATATCCTGTCGGCAATCGAAGGCAAAGAGGTAAAATACTTTTAACACATAGTGCCTAAAAAACAAAGGCTACTCCAATGCGGGGTAGCCTTTTGTTTTGTTACATGCAATACTATTTAAAGTACTTGTCTGCAAACTTTACATACTGCGTCCAGTCGTAAAGGTTGATATCGTGACCACCCTTACGGATGTGATATGCCACATCGCCCTCCATCATAGGCGAATCAACAGCCGGCATAGGTGACGCAAGTCCCTTCTTACCATACAGTTCATAGACGGGTGAAGCATACAGAGCCGAGAGATACTCGCCCTCGGGGTCTGCCCAATCATCCTCTACGGCACTTGCCACATACAACGGACGTGGAGCGATAAGTGCAAGAAGTCCCTGCTGATCGACCATCAGAGCCTCCTCGTTATTACGGTAGGCGTTGTAGTTATCGCAGAACCAGTGAGGAAAATTCTTATTGATAGCCTCCACCGTCTCGCCATGCTTACGCATTGAGAGTGCCGCACCACCGCATCCCGAATCGTTCGAGATAACGATAGCAAAACGAGGATCGGTTGCTCCAGCCCAGAGCGAAGTCTTGCCCAGGCGTGAATGGCCTATAACGGCAACACGTTCCTGATCGATATCCTTGTCCGTCTCCAGATAATCCATCACACGGCTCAGGCTCCACGCCCAGGCGGCAATAGTGCCCCACTCATCAGCAGCGGGTGCTGTCTGTCCCTCTTTATAGAACAAAGGGTGCACGCCATTCTGGAAGCCATCGTCAAAGTCGGGATCAACATCGCCACGATAGATGGTAACCAACGCATAGCCATTATCCATCAACATCTCCAGCGGCCAGCGGCTTGTAGCGGCACCACGCTCGGGGTCAGAACCCAACTCCTCGCCCTTCGGGGCATTGACCGATATGGTGATCTCGGGATCGGCATTGATCTGATGATTGCCCTTGAAGTTCATTCCAAGAAAAGCCGGCACAGCCCCTTTGGCATTAGCGGGAATATACATCAGAATAGGCACGGGCGTAGGCATCCCCTCGATATGCATTGCCACCTCACGACGCACAGCCTTACCACCTAAGGCCTCGCCCTCGGAAAGAAGCTCATAACGGATAGGCACCTGCTTCTCGGGCATGCAGCCATAGACCTCTGTCTCGAAGAAGTTATAGATAGCAGGGCGGTGTACCCTCTCCCACTGACGCAGCGAAGAGATCTCCAGCGGCTCGGCGCCATAAGTGCGTGGCTCCTCATCACATGCGATGAGCGTTGCGCATGAGAGAGAAAGAAGTAATGGATAGAAAATTTTTCTCATAGGTTGAAATCTTTGTGTTTATACAAATATACAAAAAAGTCGGCGCTTTATGCATAAAATCGGGGAATATCACATCGCGGAATACCTCAAATCTCGACTTTTTTACTATCTTTGCTCTCGCGCAGGAGCTCACCCCTGTACACACAGGGAGTATTGCCATGCGCTAAAACCTTTAATTGTTTTTTATATGTCAGGTTTTTTCGGCTGTGTATCACGCAACGAGTGCGTGAATGAGGTATTTTACGGCACCGATTACCACTCGCACCTTGGCACCAAGCGTGCTGGTATGGCTTTCGTTAAGGATGGTCGTTTCATTCGTTCGATTCACTCTCTGGAGGATGGATATTTCCGCAATAAGTTTGAGAGCGAACTCCCCCGATTCCTCGATTCAAACATGGGTATCGGCGTAATTTCGGACAGCGAGTCGCAACCCATCACCATCACATCGCACGTGGGACGCTATGCCGTAGTCACAGTGGCACGCATCGACAATCTGGAGGAACTCACACAGGAGCTCCTCAATGATCACCACCATTTTGCCGAGTTATCCGAATCAAAGATCAACGCTACAGAGCTCGTTGCAATCCTCATTGGATTGGGCGAAACAATAAAGGACGGTATCGCACTGGCACAGAGCAAAATCAAGGGTTCTTGCTCGATGCTGATCCTTACCGACCACGCAATCTATGCTGCACGCGACCGTTTTGGCCGTACACCCATCACCATCGGCAAGAACGACAAGGGATATGTATGCGCCAGCGAGAGTTCAAGCTTCGACAACCTCGGATTCGACTTTGTTCGTGATCTGGGTCCTGGCGAGGTGGTGCAGATCACCGCTGACGGCGTACGCCAGATCACACCTCCGGGCAAAAGAAAGCAGGTATGTTCATTCCTGTGGGTATATTACGGTTATCCCTCGGCATGGTATGAGGGTATCAACGTGGAGGATTGCCGCTACCGCTGTGGTGCTGCCATGGCACGTCGCGACAACGACATTGACCCCGACTTCGCCGCAGGTATTCCCGACTCGGGCGTAGGTCACGCCATCGGCTACTCTAACGAGAAGGGCATCCCATACAAGCGTCCATTTGTGAAGTACACACCCACATGGCCGCGTAGTTTCATGCCTCAGAACCAGAAGATGCGCGACCTGGTAGCAAAGATGAAGCTTCTGCCCAACAGCAAGCTGACCAACAAGCAGAAGATCGTCTTCATGGACGACAGCATCGTGCGAGGCACACAGCTAAAGGACAATGTGGTTAAGCTTCTGGACGAGGGCGTAAAGGAGGTACACATGCGTATTGCTTGTCCGCCGCTGATCTTCCCCTGCCGTTTCCTTAACTTCTCGACATCGCGCAGTACATACGATTTGTATGCACGCCGTGTGATTCGCGACATGGAGGGTACGGACAATATACCCGATTCAGTATTTGCAGAGTATGCAAATCCCGACTCGGAGAAGCACAAGGAGATGGTTGATGTTATGTGCCGTCACCTGCAGCTCACATCGCTCAAGTTCCAGCGTCTGGACGATCTGGTTGAAGCCATCGGCCTGAAGAAAGAGGAGTTGTGTACACACTGCTGGGATAATTCAAGCTACGATGAATAAAAATAGAAAAGGGCTGTCCAACAAGTACGTTGAACAGCCCCAATTCTTTCAGAACGTGTATAAAAAGAGGGATTTCAAGGCCTGCGAAGCCCGCAAAAGCGGAGTTTACTTAAGCGTAAATGAGCATTTAAGGGCGAGCGTAACGCAGAAATCACCTTGTTAGACACGTTCTTTTTGTTTCTATAGGTTGCAGACTCTATAAAGCCTCCAGCATTCGTTTCAACACAACGGTTGCCGAGATCTCTCGATTAGCAGCCTCGGGAATAACGAGCGAACGAGGTGACTCGATCACATCGTCTGTCACGATCATATTGCGACGCACGGGCAGGCAGTGCATAAAGTGAGCATTATTGGTCACAGCCATCTGTCTTTCGCTCACCGTCCAGCTCATATCCTGCGAGAGAATCTTGCCATAATCCTCGGGGCGTGTCACACCGGGGCAGCTCCAGTTCTTGGCATACACGAAGTCGGCACCCTCAAAGGCCTTCATCTGATCGTACTCCACCCTGGCATCGCCAACAAACTGGGGATCGAGCTCATAGCCCTCGGGATGGGTAACAACGAAATCCACATCAGCTGCATTCATCCACTCGGCAAACGAGTTGGGCACAGCCTGCGGCAGAGCCTTCGGGTGGGGAGCCCACGTCAGGACAACCTTCGGGCGCTTGCACTCCTTGTACTCCTCGATAGTGATCAGATCGGCAAACGACTGCAAGGGATGAACCGTAGCGCTCTCCATAAAAAAGACGGGCTTGCCGGAATACTGGATAAACTGCTCAAGAATCTTCTCCTGATAGTCATCCTCACGGCTTTCGAAGCGGGCAAACGAACGCACACCGATGATATCGCAATAGCTTGCCATAACGGGAATAGCCTCCAGCAGATGCTCGCTCTTGTCGCCATCCATCACAACACCACGCTCGGTTTCGAGTTTCCACGCGCCCTGATTGACATCCAGCACGATGACGTTCATACCCAGATTCATCGCCGCCTTCTGTGTTGAGAGGCGCGTACGCAGACTATTATTGAAAAATATCAAGAGTGCGGTTTTGTTCTTACCCAACTCCTGATACTTATAACGGTCGGCCTTGATCTCCATAGCCTCCTTCAAGGCTACATCCAACGGCCCGAGATCCTTAACACTTCGAAATACTCTCATAACTGCATCAACATTTTGTAGCTCCACCGCGACTCGAACGCGAATCTAAGGTTTAGGAAACCTTTGTTCTATCCCTTGAACTATAGAGCCAAATGGGGTCCTTTCGAACACACTGACTACAAAGATACAATTTTTTTATTGATTTTGCTTGGCGCGCTCAAAATTCTTAGCCCTATTAACGATATATACACCGCCAAAGACAAGCACCATAGCTATCATCTCCCTCCAGCCGAAGCGTCCCACACCTATGGCAACAGCCAAAATGGTGGCTACGATGGGCTGTACATAGTTATACATTCCAACGATGGTGGGCGAAAGCACCTGCTGGCCGAAGGTAAAACAGACATACGAAAGGAACGTGCCGCAGAATACTATAAACACTATCTCGGTCCACGCCATAGGCGGCAACGAAGCGTAGTCAATGGCCGACAGCTGTGGCCAGGTGACGACGGTCAAGACGATGGCCGAGTAAAGGAACATCCACTTCATAAGAGTGAAGACGCTATAGCGGCGGACGATTTTGCTGAACGCCACCATATAGAAGCCCACGCAGGTCTGCGCCACAAGGCACATAACGTCGCCCTTAAGACCACCACCTTCGCCTCTACCGCTACCCAGCACCAGCAGCAATGCACCTGCAAGACCTATGACAAGGCCCACAACCTTAGGCAGGGTGATGCGCTCCTTGATAATCAAGGCCGAGAATAGCATAGCGATAATGGGGAGCATAGTAGCCATAATGGTAGCATTGACGGGCGAAGTGTAGGATATACCCACTGTAAATAGGCCCTGATTAAGGACGATACCTAACATACTTGCGATAAACAACTTGCCGAGCGTATGAAGCGAGACCCGTTCTCTACCCCTCTTCACGAAGAACGATGCTACCCAAAAGGCTACAGCAGCGCCTACCGAGCGAAAATCGGCAACGGCAACGGCCGACACGCCGTGCTCAGAGAGATCCTTGACCATAGGGGCATTACCACCAAAGAAGGCGGCAGCCACAAAGAGCAGTACGTGCCCCCAGATAGGATTTGCAAAATTTATTTTCGATTTCATCACTACATTCTCAGAAAACGGCACAAATATACGAAAGAAATTACCTCGTGCGCATCCTTCTGCGCATAAACCGCACAGCAAAATAGCTTCCTCAACATAACCACTAACCCACCTCGACAAAAAAACCGCCACCCCGAAGGATAGCGGTTTTTCATTATAGAGTTGTTTATTTACTCTGCCTGTGCAAAGCCCTCGACGTCGGCCTTAAGACCTACAACGAGGTTGTCGTAA
>JAFOXS010000137.1 GCA_017391665.1 Alistipes sp.
AGGGCACTGAAAGTCATAATTAAAAATAGTTTTTTCATCGTTTTTATTTTTATTGGTTTTTTCAATTATTTAGTATTCACTATAATGCGGGTTCTGCATTTTGAATCGCCGCCAGCGAATCTGCCTCAGCCTGACGTGCAGCCTCACGCTCACGACGCGAACGCTCAGCACGCTGGCGCGCTTGCTCGCGGGTATTTACTCGCATCACTTCACGCGTAGGCTCGGGCTCCGCCTGTGCCACATCCTCGGCCTTAACCAGACCTCGGGCTACGAGCATTGCCTGCTTATCGGGATCAGCACCACGGAATGCTCGGTACATATCCATACCATCACGACTGCCACCACGCGAGAGCACCTCACGACGGAAACGCTCCGCTGTAGCACGGTCGAACAGATCGCCACTCTCGACAAAAGCCTGATAAGCATCCTTATCGAGCACCTCGGCCCAAATGTAGAAGTAGTAACCAGCCGAGTAGCCTCCATCGAAGATATGGCCAAAGTAAGTGTATTTATATCGGGGCTCAATCTGCGGAATAAGGCCTCGACGTGTCGTCAGCGCCTCACGCTCAAACTGCGACGGCGAGATAAGTTCATCGCTCTGCAGCGAGTGGATATCCATATCCGAGAGAGCGGCAGCCACCAGCTCGGTGGTATTGAAGCCCTCGTTAAATGTCTTCGTGAGCTGGATTTTCTCAACCAGCTCCTGGGGCATGGCATCCTCGCGACGATAATGCACGGCATAGTGAGCAAGCATCTCGGGAGCTAAAGCCCAATTCTCCATAATCTGCGAGGGCAACTCCACAAAATCACCCTCAACGCCCGCCAGACCACGATACTTCACCTCCGCAAAGAGGTTATGCAGTGCATGGCCAAACTCGTGGAAGAAGGTCTCGGTCTCGTCGATGGTAAGCAGAGCCGGAGTGCTGCCTGCAGGACGGGTAAAGTTGCACACGATGGTAGAGACAGGCAGGACACGTTTTCCATCCTTATACGACTGATCTACATAAGAGCCACACCATGCACCACCCGACTTACCCGGACGAGGGTAGAAGTCCATATATAGTGCACCCAGCGGCTCATCGTTGCTATCTATCACCTCATAAACCTCACACTCGGAGTGATACACAGGGGCATTAAGCGGACGGAAAGTAATACCATAGAGACGGTTGCAGAGGAAGAATATTCCACCCTTGACATTATCGAGCGAGAGATAGTTACGCACCTCCTCTTCCTTCAGGTCATAGTCAGCCTGGCGCACCTTCTCGGCATAATACCTCCAGTCCCACGATTCAAATTTGGCATCCGCGCCATGGTCACGACGGAAGATGCTCATCATACGCTCCAACTCTTGCTGCGAACGTTCCAGAGCGGGAGTCCACACACCCTCCAGAAGTTCATACACAGCCTCGGGTGTAGATGCCATCTCGTTCGATGTGACATAGTGTGCATACGAATCATAGCCAAGCAGTTGCGCCTTACGGTAGCGCAGTTGTGCCATCTGGGCAACTATCTGATTATTATCGTACTCATTGCCATTATCGCCACGCTTAAGATAGGCCTTATAGATCTGCTCACGCAGCGTTCTGTTCTGCGCATAGGTCAAAAGAGGCAACATGCTGGGTTTCTGCAACGTGAAGATATACTTATCACCCTTACCCATCGACTTGGCCTGCTCGCGAGCAGCATCACGTACCGATGTGGGGAGTCCATCCAGATCCGTCAAATCCACCTCAAGCGTAAATGCATTGGTCTCGGCAAGTACATTCTGACCGAATTTTACACTCAATGCTGACAGCTGCTCGTTGATCTGCTGGAGCGAGGCCTTATCCTCTGCCGAGAGTAATGCTCCCGAGCGAACGAAATCCTCATACATCTTCTCCGTAAGGCGCAACTCATCTCCCGTCAGGCGCTGCGCCGCACGGCTATTATAGACCTGCTTCACACGTTCGAACAGAGCCTCATTCATGGCTATGGCATCATAGTGCGCAGCCAGACGAGGAAAGATCTCCGAAGCATAGGCCTGCATCTGGTCGTTGGTCTCGGCTGAGTTCAGAAGTTCAAACACGGCAGCCACACGCATAAGCAGCTGACCCGAATTATCGTAGGCCAAAATGGTATTTTCAAATGTAGGCTCTTCGACAGAAGAGACGATAGCCTCGATCTGCTCATTATGCAACGACATACCACGCTCAAAGGCGGGAGCATAGTGCTCCATCTTGATGCGATCGAAGGGCGGAACACCGTAAGGTGTAGTCCACTCATCCTCAAAAAATGGGTTATCGGTAACTTCTGCACCCTTTTTACATGAATTCATGCTTAAGACAAGTGTCAGAAGGAAGAATAATCCGAAAAAGCGTTTCATCCTTTAATTTATATTTAATAACTTTGCAAAGTTAATACTTAACCAAATGTTATGCAACTATTTTATGCACCTGATATAACTCTTCCGCTATATACGCTGTGCGAAGAGGAGTCAAAACACTGCGTTCGTGTGCTCCGTCTGCGCGAAGGAGACACCCTTCACCTGACCGATGGACGAGGCTCACTGCATCGCTGCCAGATAGTGGAGGCACACCAACATCACTGCACAGTCAAGGTAGTGGAGACCATCAGCGAATATGGCCGCCTCGGCTACTCGCTCACGATGGCCGTGGCACCAACGAAAAATATCGACCGCTACGAGTGGTTCCTGGAAAAGGCCACCGAGGTGGGTGTGAGCCGCTTTATTCCTATCGAGTGTGACCACAGCGAGCGTCGCACCATAAAGCACGACAGAGCACTGCGCGTGGTAACGTCGGCCGTCAAGCAGTCGATCAAGGCCTACCACCCTGAACTCGACGAGCTGACACCCGTACGAGAGTTGATCCAAACTCCGTTTGAGGGTCGCAAATTCATTGCTCACTGCGACTCTTCATTTGAAAAACGGGATTATCTGCCATCAATTATTAAAAAAACTGAAAATATTTTGATTTTAATTGGTCCGGAAGGTGATTTTTCACCCGAAGAGATTAATTTTGCGCTCGAAAACGGGTTTGAGCCTATATCGCTCGGCGAGCAGCGACTGCGCACCGAGACTGCAGCTGTAGCGGCAACGGTGATGGTTGCCACAATCAACGGCATGTAACGCGATTCCACCCGACAAAATATTGTCACAAACAGGTTAGTTAAATAAATAGAAGAAATGTTTTATCTCTTATCACTTTTGGCTCTTGCGCTATTGGTGAGCAGCATATTCCTGGCTCCGCTTCGCAGTAAGGTGTGGGTGGCGTTTGGTTTTGTCGCCATAGCAGCCATAGCCGTAGCCGCCCCCTCGATAGGCGTACTGGCGGGAGCAGAGGAGATTGTGCTTGCACGCGAGATTCCCTCGATGCTGGGCATGGGATCACTATCGATAGATCCCCTGTCGGCCATATTCCTGCTCATCATTGCCATAGCAGGCGTAGCGACAATGCTCTATTCGCATGGTTACGTAGGGCACTATCTGACAAAAAAATCTTCAGCGCATATATCGCTGCACTACACAGCCCTTGCCACGCTCATCCTCTCGATGATGCTCGTAGTGATGGCCGATGGAGGTTTTCTCTTCCTCTTTGCGTGGGAGCTGATGACCATCGCCTCGTTCATCCTGATCCTGTTCGACGCCGAGCGAGCCGAAGTGCTGCGTGCTGCGTTGGCCTACCTGATCATGATGCACGTGGGATTCATCTTCCTCGTTGCGGGTTTTGTAGGGCTTGAGAGCATCTCTGATGACACATCATTCTCAGCCTTGGCACACTGTTTTGGTCAGGGCAAGAATCTGGCGATCTTCATCCTCTTCCTACTCGGTTTTGGCATGAAGGCGGGTATATTCCCCATGCACGTATGGTTGCCCGAGGCGCACCCCGCTGCACCATCACACATCTCGGCTATAATGTCAGGTGTAATGATCAAGACGGGCGTGTATGGCGTTCTTCGCGTGGCAAGCCACATGAACGTTCCCGAGCAGTTACACGTTGTGGGTGTGATTCTCCTTGCCATCGGCGTGGTAACGGGACTCTGGGGAGTAATTCTGGCAGCAATGCAAAACGATGTGAAGCGACTGCTGGCATACTCAAGTATTGAGAACATCGGCGTGATCTTCATCGGCCTGGGTATTGCAACGCTGGCCAATGCATCTGGCAACACTGCAATCATGACTCTGGCCTTGTGCGGAGCTTTGATGCACACGATCAACCACTCGCTCTTCAAGTCGTTGCTCTTCTTTGGTGCAGGTAACATATACTCGCAGATGCACACCACTCATCTCGACCGTTTTGGTGGCGTAGCCAAGCATATGCCCGTAACGGCCATTCTATTCCTGCTGGCGACTATGGCTATCTGCGCCCTGCCTCCGTTGAACGGTTTTGTAGGCGAGTTCCTGATCTACATCGGTATGCTGGGCAGCGTGCGTGACGGCATAAACACTCTATATGCTGCAGGCGGATTGATGGCTCTGGCGCTGATTGGCGGTATTGTAGTTCTGGCATTCACCAAGCTCTACAGCACCGTATTCCTCGGCTCACCACGCCATCACCATGTAGCGGAGTCGGAGGAGGTTGACAACCTGCGCATAGCGGCCATGGCAATACCCGCTCTGGGCATTGTGGCCATAGGACTCTTCCCGCAGTATGCTTTACGCATGATTGAGCGTGTCGTTGGCACACTGGGCGGCAGCCAGAGTGCGTTACTTATCAGCGGCCTTAGCTCTACGCTGTGGAAGATTTCGTTGACGGCTATCCTGCTCATTATCATCATTGCTCTGCTCTACACCATCAAGCATCGCGCACAACGCAGCCGCACTGTATCGCAGGGACCGACCTGGGGTTGTGGTTTCACTTCACCCAACATCCGCATGCAATATACGGGAGAGTCATTCTCCGAGGGGTTGCAGTCAATCGCAACGTCGCTCACGCAGAATACCGTAGAGGGTCGCGCCGTAGGCAAGGGTGAGATATTCCCCTCATCGCACAACTACAACGTGCGCCACAAGGATAAGATCGACCGTCTGCTGGCCGAGTGGTGGGTTGAGTTGCTGCGCATTATCAATAAGCGTATGATGAACCTGCGTACGGGACGCATAAACAACTACATCCTCTTTGCGTTGTTGTTCCTCATCGCCATCGTTATACTTTCACTCTTTAATCTTATTTAGCGTATGGTAGGAATTGCACTTAACACACTTTTGATGCTTGTGGTAGCCATCGCTATCCCCGGAGTGATCAACCGCACACGTGCCACGCTGGCCGGTCGCAAGGGACTACCCTTCGTTCAACATCTGCGCAACGTGCGTCTGCTGCTGCGCAAGGGCTCGGTGTACTCACCCACGACAACGGCCCTGTTCCGCATTGCGCCCGCCGTATATCTCGGCGCAGCTATCGTTGCACTGCTCTTTATGCCCGTGGCAGATCTGTATCCTCTGATCTCGTTTGAGGGCGACGTGATATGTTTTGCCTATACACTGGCTCTGGCTCGCGTAGCCATAATCCTTGCCGCCATGGATACCGGCTCCTCGTTTGAGGGCATGGGTGCCGCACGTGAGGCTCTGTATGGCGCACTGATTGAGCCGGCGCTTATGATCGGTTTTGCTACGCTGGCAATGTTCTGCGGCTACACCTCGTTTGCCGACATCTTCGCCCACGAGCAGTCGTTCAATGCGCAGATAACCATCGTAATGTTCCTCATAGCATATCTCTTCATCACGATTGCATTCGTTGAGTCGGGCCGTGTGCCAGTGGATGATCCCCGCACACACCTTGAGCTGACGATGATTCATGAGGTGATGTGTCTGGATTACAGCGGTATCGACATGGGTATGATTCACATTGCCGGCTGGCTGAAGACGGCTTGCTTCTCGATGATTGCCGCCAACGCTATCGCAGCCACATGCTGCTTCCATTGGTGGTTTGCCGCGCCGCTCTCTATCCTGCTGACCGGATTGTCAATCGGCTTCGTTGAATCTACTCAGGCGCGAAACAAATTAGTTCGCAATACAACATTTATCGTAACAATCTCCGCACTGGCCGCCCTGATATTCTTCATTGGCTACCTTTTGCAGTCAGATATTAACATTTAAGCCATGCTACTGTCACTTATTATATTATACGTCATATCGCTCGTATATGTGGCCATGGTCGAGCGATTCCGCTCCTATGCCACCATTATCGCCTTCCAGGGATGGATCTTGCTTGGCATTGCCCTGCTGAGGCTGCATACGCTGAACTGGGTTGAGCTCTCGTTTGTAATACTTGAGACACTCATCTTCAAGGCCATCATCGTGCCGGCCATCCTGATGCGTGTTATCAAGCAGACCAAAATCAACCGCATCAACACATCGGGGCGCTCGCAGTTCAACTCGCTGATGCTCTCATTCGCGGCGCTTGTGGCAAGTGCCATTACAACTTACTATGTAGCCGACTCGTCGGTGCACATGATCTTCTTCGGCGTGGCGTTGTATGCGCTCCTGAGCGGACTCATACTCATCGTTCTGCGCTCACGCATCTTCACCCACATCGTCGGATTCCTCGTAATTGAGAATGGAGTGTTCCTGTTCTCGATGGCCATCGGTGTTGAGATGCCCATGTTGATCAATGCCGCCATCATGCTCGATATCTTGATGTCGGTGCTTATGCTCGGTATGTTCATGACCAAGGTGGATAGCCAGATACACACCGACAACAGTGATTCATTAACACACGTAAAGGACTAAGCCATGATATATATCTTCTTCGCAATATGGCTCATCATCGGAGCCTCGGTTTTCATCGCACCCTCGCGTCGCGTAGTGCATCTGTTGTGCGGATTATACATGGCCGTGCATGCTCTCTTTGCCGTAATGATTACCTTCGGAGGCAACTATCTCACCACATCGGGAGTATTCTTCACATTCGACCAGGCAGGCACGCTGTTCTACATCCTGCTGGGCATAGTGGCGACATTCGTGCTGATTCACTCGCAGGAGTATCTGAAAGAGGATACGTTGGGTGATTACAGAAAGTACTTCGCTCTGCTGATTCTGCTCACCACTTCCATCACGGGCGTATATTTTGCCAACAACATTGCTGTAACGTGGATTCTGCTCGAGACCACCACCTTGTGCAGTGCTGGTATCCTCTATCACCGCCACTCGGCGCAGACACTGGAGGCGACATGGAAGTATCTGTTCGTATGCTCAACCGGTATTGCCATCGCATATCTGGGTATTCTGCTGCTGTGTGCCGCAGCATCAAACTCGTCGCTCAGCTACAACGAGCTGGCTCAGCTTATCGTACACGGCAATCCGCTCTACCTCAAGGCTGCATTCCTGCTTATTCTGACGGGATATAGCTGCAAGATGGAGATTTTCCCTCTATATACAATTGGTGTGGATGCAAACTTTGCCGCACCGGCTCCCGCATCGGCCCTTATCTCTACAGGTCTGGTGAATGCTGGTTTTCTGGCAATATTCCGCATCTATCGACTCTTTGCCCACACTGCGGTATTTGAGTGGGTGCAGCACGTGATGCTTATTATCGGCGTGCTGAGTCTTGGCGTAGGTGCCCTGTTCCTTCGACGCACGAACAATTACAAACGATTCCTGTCGTACTCCACAGTTGAGAATATGGGTATTGTTGCCATTGGTCTGGGTGTTGGCGGCATAGGTGTATGGGCAGCCATGTTCCATGTCATTTGCCACACATTGATCAAGAGCAGTCTCTTCCTGCAGATAGCCGTAGTGCGTCAGGTGTACAACGGCTACCGTATCAACCGCATTGGTGACTACATCAACATCAATAAGGTGGGCGCTATTGGACTGCTGGCAGGCATGGTTGTGGTATTGGCATTCCCGCCATCGCCCCTCTTCCTCTCGGAACTTATGATCCTCAAGCAGACCATCGCATCGGCTTCATGGTGGCTCATAGCACTTATCGTGCTGATGTTGTGCGTTGTGGTCTATTCGATCTGCTTCCGCATCATCAAACTCTGTTACCAGCCCAATCAGGATGAGTTGCACCTCACAAAGATCAACCGTCGTCTGTCCTACAGCGCATTGTCGCTGCTCGTGGCAGCTATCGTGCTGGGAGTATGGCAGCCCGAGGTCCTGAAGGAGTTTATTACCAACATCGTAACATTCTAAACTATGATATACCATATAACCGACAACGAGGCAGCAGCCGTCGCCCTGAAGGATATCCCCGAGGTGGATTATGCGGCGTTGTACAACGACCTCAAGGAGCGTCTGCAGGATGAGCGCTATCATGTGGCTCACTACTTTGCCACGCCCGATGGTACACGTCTGAAGTTTTTCCTCATACTTCTCGATGATAGCGAGCATAAGGTGATGCTTTCATCCTTCGCCATGGAGTACTATGAGGATGTGGCACTCCCCTCGCTTACTGCACTGCACCCGGCCCTGCACCCCTTCGAGCGCGAAATTACGGAGTTATATAACGTGGAGTTCGACTCCATGCCGTGGAACAAGCCCATTCGCTTCCCCTTCAACCGTCGCAACCGCAACTCGACGATGGACAACTATCCATTCTACACCATCGAGGGAGAGTCGCTGCACGAGGTAAACGTAGGCCCCATCCATGCAGGTATTATTGAGCCCGGAGCATTCCGCTTCGTCTGCAATGGAGAGAATGTGTTGCACCTGGAGATAGCACTGGGCTATCAGCACCGTGGTGCAGAGAATGAGTTCACATCAACGACAAACCGTCTGCGACAGACTCTGCTTGCCGAGGGTATTGCCGGCGATAGCGCCGTGTCGCACGCTACGGCATACGCATCGGCTATTGAGAAGTTATGCGGTTTCCCGATCGGAGCTCTTGCCATTGAGCGTACTATTGCTCTGGAGTTGGAGCGCATGGCTATGCATATTGCCGATACGGGAGCCCTATCGATGGATGTAGCCTATCAGCTCGGGCAGGTTGCCTGCGAGGCACTGCGTACGATGACCATCAACACTACGCAGGCATGGTGTGGTAACCGTTTCGGCAAAGGTCTTATCCGTCCGTGTGGCACAAACAAACCGCTCACACAGGAGAAGATCGCAATGATTCGCACGAATGTTGCCGAGATTCGCTGCCGATACAACGAAGTGATAGAGGACATTAAGTCATCGCCCTCACTGCTGGCCCGTTTCGAGCAGTGTGGCATAGTACCAAAGGCAGAGATGCAACGCATCGGTGGCGTAGGTATGGCGGCTCGTTCGAGTGGCGTAAAGCGCGACATCCGCTCATCACACCCCTATGCGGCATATGCCTCACAGATTAAGCATGAGAGCATTGTCAAGCAGCATGGCGATGTGATGTCACGCCTTATGATGCGTTGCCGCGAGGTACTGCAGTCGGCCGATTATATTGAGCAGTTGCTATCAACTTACGCGCCATCCGAGATTGCACGTCCCGACTATGAGGCGACACTAAAGGCTGAGGCATTGACTTTCTCGCTTGTTGAAGGTTGGCGTGGCGAGATATGCCACGTGGCAATCACCGATAAGGAGGGCAAAATTGCAACCTACAAGATAAAAGATCCCAGCCTGCACAACTGGTTGGCACTGGCCATTGCCGTAAGAGGCGAGGGCATTTCGGATTTCCCTATTTGCAACAAGAGTTTTAACCTGTCGTACTGCGGTCACGACCTTTAATCCATAGAGTATGATATTTCCTAAAATAAAGGTACTGAAGAGTCACGGATGGCAATACATCCCCGACCTTAATGCCGTTGAACTTACTGAAGAGTTTCGTGGTCGCCCCGTTTTGACGCAGACTGACGACATGAGCGACGTGGAGGCTGCCGCCAGGATGTGCCCTACACAGGCCATTACCGCAGCACCCTTTACGCTCGACATGGGTCGATGCCTTTTCTGTGGCGAATGTGCTCTGCGTGCTCCGCATAACATACGTTTTACAAACGACTACAAGATAGGCTCCGCATCGCGCGAGGGACTCATAGTAAAAGTGGGTGATGAGCAGACAGCCTTTCACCCCGAGATGATTCGCGAGGAGATTCCCGCACTCTTCTCCAAGGCATTAAAACTACGTCAGGTATCAGCCGGAGGTGATGCATCGGTGGAGATGGAGCTTAATGCCACGGGCAACGTTAACTTCGACTTTGGCCGTTATGGTGTGGAGTTTGTAGCCTCACCACGTCATGCCGACGGTGTGGTTATTACGGGTCCCATATCGAGCAACATAGCCGAGGCACTGGATATTTGCTATAACTCTGTGCCCGACCCAAAGATTGTTATCGTTTGTGGTTCAGAGGCCTGTTCGGGCGGATTGTACGCCGACTCGAAGGCTGTAGACCGCAGCTTTCTGGAGCGTTACAAGGTTGATCTGTGGCTCCCCGGCGCTCCCACACACCCCATGACATTCATCGACGGAGTGATGAATATGCTAAAACTTAAAACACGCTAAAAACGATACAGATGGAGACCCTGCAACACATTATAGACGCCACGAACGACATATTGTGGACATACGTTATGATTGCTGCCCTGATAGGCTGTGCATTGTACTTTACTCTTCGTAGCGGATTCGTGCAGTTCCGCATGTTGGGGGAGATGATTCGCCAGCTTGCAAACTCCAACGAGCGACACCACACCGAGGGCAAGCATATCTCGCCTTTTCAGGCCTTTGCCGTATCGCTGGCAAGTCGTGTTGGCACGGGTAACCTGGCTGGAGTAGCTACAGCTATTGCCGTGGGAGGTCCTGGTGCAGTATTCTGGATGTGGATCATTGCCCTTATCGGATCGGCCAATGCCTTTATCGAGAGTACGCTGGCACAGCTCTACAAGCGTCGCACCGAAGACTCCTTCATCGGTGGTCCGGCATACTATATTCTGCATGGGCTGAAATGCCGATGGATGGCCATACTGTTCAGTGTACTGACAATTCTCACCTTCGGTTTTGCGTTTAACACCGTACAGAGCAACACACTCTGCGAGGCAGTAGAGCATGCATTTGGCTTTAGCCATATACATATGGGTATAGCCATTACCGTAGCCACCCTCGTCATCATCTTTGGAGGCATACAACGCATTGCCAAGTTTAGTTCAATCATCGTTCCCATCATGGCCCTGGGCTATATCTTGCTGGCATTTACCATTGTTATCCTCAACATTGGGCAGTTACCCGCCGTAATAGAGCTAATCATAAAGAGTGCCTTTGGCATGGAGCAGGTCGTGGGTGGTGGCTTGGGAGCTGCGCTGATGCAGGGTATAAAGCGAGGTCTGTTCAGCAACGAGGCTGGCATGGGATCGGCCCCCAATGTAGCTGCTACAGCATCGACATCGCACCCCGTAAAGCAGGGACTCATACAGAGCCTGGGAGTATTCACCGACACACTGATAATATGCTCGTGTACAGCCTTCATAATCCTTATGAGTGGCATTGAGTTCGGTGGTCAGATGGATGGCATACGCCTTACGCAGGAGGCCTTGACCACTCAGATTGGCGGTGCAGGACGCATCTTCGTTGCCATTGCCATCTTCTTCTTTGCCTTCTCATCGATCATAGGCAACTACTACTATGGCGAGGCCAATGTCAAGTTTATAACCTCATCGCGCAAGGTGCTCAACGCTTACCGTCTGCTCGTCGGCGTAATGGTTATGAGTGGTGCTGCGATGAGCCTGCAGACTGTGTGGAGCCTGGCAGACCTTACGATGGCACTTATGACGCTTTGCAACATCGCAGCCATTGTACTGCTCGGAGGTCAGGTGATGACATTGCTCAAGGATTATCGCAAGCAAAAGAGCGCAGGCCTTGATCCCGTATTCAGAAAAAACGACATCAAGGAGTTTGCTTCAAATGATTCGATAGAGTGCTGGTAATCACACAATAAAAGCCTTTCAATTTGCGTTATTGATAAAAAACAAGCCCATGAAAAAGATTTTTCTCACCTTCGCTATTGCACTTTTTGCCGTTGCGGCTTCAGCACAGAACCTCTCGAAAGATACAGCCGAAGAGCGTGCCAAAGCCAGCGCCGACCATCTGTACCAGACATTGAAGCTCGACGTAAAACAATATAATAAGGTATA
>JAFOXS010000074.1 GCA_017391665.1 Alistipes sp.
AATCTAAAACAACCAAAAAGAGTCTCAAATAAGCCGAAACTATTGTTTGTAATTAGGGCAGACTTATTCAATAAAATGCAAAACATCTTCTTACTCTTTTAACTTTTCGAGTTGAGAAATGACCTCTTTTATTTGGAAATATCTATCTCTCGAAAAGCCTACATCGCTGCGAGAAATAAAGCCCATCTGCTCCCATCGGGCTATGGTCTGACGGGTAACACCAGCCATCTTTGCCAACAGTTTCTGGTCGATGAGTTCCTTATCTCGATAGGTCTCATACTTATATTTTCGGGTGGCATAGTTGAATTTCAACTTCTCCAACACCTTGTCAATGTCATTTATCATTGGTGGCACATACTCCTTAATATGCAACACACCCTCATCAATAAGATAGTTCTCATATTCGGGATACTGCTCGGCAATCTCTCTTGCAACAATGCCAAAGCACTTCAAATTGCGGATTTCTATCTTGGCGGTCTTTCTGTTAGGCATACGCTTTAATCAAAATTGGTTAGTAGCTGTGCATTCTTCTTACGCTCATCCTGCTCGAAGCTGGCGAGGTAGTTCTCCGTAACCATAAGATTGGAGTGTCCCAAACTCTCCGAGATATAGGAGATATTCGTTCCACTGCGTTTCAGTACGGTTGCGAAGCTGTGGCGAGCTGCGTATGTGGTTACACGAGGTAATCCCAATGTCTTGGAGATACGGGATAAGATGATATTACAGCGTTGAGTAACCTTACAAACGAGTTGCTTAATCTCATATGCAGATTCCCGACCTGTTGCGAACTTGAACAACAATGTATCGGGGTTGCCATCATCGGTATTACCCCAACGCTCGATGATATTTCGCATTTCTGGTGTCAAGACCGCTCTGATGGTGCGTATCTGCTTTGAAGTGTTCTTGGTCTTGGCTCTTACAAAGCATATCTCATCACCCTCTATATTATTATAGGTAAGGTAGAGCATATCACGAAAGTTGATACCATTACACAGATAAGAGAAGAACCACATATCGCGATACATCTCCGTCTCCTCGTTGCCATCGGTGTAGGTTATCAGTTGCTTTATCTGCTCCAATGTAAGAGCCAACTTTCGCCCCTCAGCCGAAGGCATTTCAAAACGGCCTCTGCCGAATGGGAAATTAACCTCCTTGATAACGCCATCCATACGAGCTTGGTTAAGTATCGCTTTAAGGTACTTGAAATATACATTTATGGTAGATTTGCTCTTACCGTCATTGCTCCAAAAGCGTTCCAATCTATTGAGCCAATCAATGGTGATGGTAGAGAATGGAATATCCTTACCTGCAAATGCCTCGATACCCAACAGCATAGAGTGGTAGCCATTGCGAGTGCTATACTGCTCGTTACGCTCGGCATCGGCAACCTTGGCTCTGACAGCAGCATTGACCGTAACAGTCATGCAGCGTCCTAAACGAATGCTGAGCAGGTCGAAACCAAACTCTCCTCGTTCGGCGAGGGATTCCACTTGGCTCTTGATGATAGAGAAACTATTCTCTACGCTTGAACGAATCTCCGACAATCGGCGGCTCTTGCTCTCGGCAAGGTTCGCCCAATCCTCCTTGGAGAGTTCCTGCCCCGTAGAGTAATATTTCTGCTTGCGGTTGTAGATAACCTGTATTTTCACAGGAAACAATCCGCTCTTCTTGGCTCGGCGGGCATCCAACACTGAGAGTACCGAAATGCCGTCCTTTGAATACTTGAACATAATCTGCCGTTTTTTAGGTTAATTACTTCTGTGTATGCAAATCCTTGTGCATACTATTTGCATACAAAAGTAGATATTATCGGCAAATTCTGCAAATCACAAGAAAAGAAAATTTGCCAACAATACGCTAAAACACAATGTTTTGCATATTATTGGCAAATCTTAGAAAACGGGTGAAAATACCTTATAATTTACTAAATGTAAATGAGGATTTCGAGAACGAGCGTAACGCAGAAATCACATTGTTAGACAATTTTTCTTGCTCGGATTTTTCTAAATGGTAACTTAAGCACCCCCCAGAAGGCTTCGCCAAAAATACCGCTACTCATCTTTGATGTGCCGACAACCCTGTCAACGAAGATAATCGACACCTCGCTGACCTTCAAGCCCAGACGCCATGCCGAGTACTTCATCTCGATCTGGAAGCCGTAGCCTTTCATCTTCACTCGATCCAGATCCAGCGTCTGCAACGCACGACGCGAATAGCAGACAAATCCTGCCGTAGCATCACACACAGGCATGCGGGTAATAAGGCGAACATATTGCGATGCGCAGTACGACATCAGCAGACGCGACATCGGCCAGTTGATCACATTCACGCCCTGCACATACCTGGAACCGACAACCACATCGTTGCCCTCGCAGGCCCGCTCATACAATCGTTGCAGGTCCTGAGGATTGTGCGAGAAGTCGCAATCCATCTCAAAGACATAGTCGTAATCATGCTCCAGCGCCCAGCGAAAACCTGCTATATAGGCAGTTCCTAAGCCGAGTTTACCCGAACGCTCGATAAGATGCAGTCGGTCAGGAAATTCCGCCTGACGCTGCTTTACCACCGATGCCGTGCCGTCGGGCGAACCATCGTCGATAACGAGCATATGGAAGCCGCCGTCGAGCGCAAGAACGGTGTCGATCATACGCGAGATATTCTCAATCTCGTTGTAGGTGGGTATGATTACAAGTTTTTTCAAGTCTAATACTGCTCCTTTTCGTTAGGGAAATCCTGTGCCTTCACATCCGACACATAGTGCGAAATAGCCTCACTCATCACACCGTGCAGGTCGGCATAGCGACGCAGGAAACGGGGTGAAAAGTCGTTGGTGATACCCAACATATCATGTACCACAAGAACCTGGCCATCGGTAGCACCTCCGGCACCGATACCGATTGTGGGGATACGCAACTCCTTCGATACGCGCTCGGCCAGCGTTGCGGGAATCTTCTCCAGCACAACAGCGAAGCATCCAGCCTCCTCCAGAAGGTGTGCATCATGCACCAGCTTCTCAGCCTCGGCCTCCTCCTTGGCGCGCACGTTGTATGTTCCGAACTTATGAATTGACTGTGGTGTAAGTCCGAGGTGACCCATAACTGGAATACCAGCCGAGATGATACGCTGAACCGATTCGAGAATCTCCTCGCCACCCTCAATCTTTACGGCATCGGCCTCGGTCTCCTTCATGATGCGGATAGCCGAGTCGAGAGCAACCTTTGAGTTACCCTGATAGGTACCAAATGGCAAATCGACAACAACCAATGCACGATTCACTCCACGCACAACCGAGCGAGCGTGATAAATCATCATATCGAGTGTGATGGGGAGTGTGGTCTCATAACCTGCCATTACGTTGGCAGCCGAGTCACCAACCAAAATCACATCTATACCTGCGGCATCGACAATCTTTGCCGTTGAATAATCGTATGAGGTGAGCATGGCAATCTTCTCGCCGCGCTGCTTCATCTCCGTAAGACGCAGAGTCGTAACTGCTCTGACTGATCCTGCTACTGACATTTTTTCTTATTTTTATGCAATACCTCGCGGTATTAGGTTCTTTACTTGGGCAAATGTATGGAAGTTTTGCGGGTAAAGCAAATTTTTCTACTCCCGATTAACAATCTTTGAGCGTAATGCGGCAAAAAACGGCCACAACACCACACCCCCGGCAACCGATACATTCAGAGAGTGTTTGGTACCTGCCTGCGGAATTTCAATCGCACCATCACACATATCAACAACGGCCTGATCAACGCCCGCCACCTCGTTACCAAATACGAGTGCATACTTACGTTCGCAATCTACCGCGAGTTGGTCGAGCATAACGGCACCCTCGACCTGCTCAACGCACAGCAACGTATAGCCAGCGCTGCGCAACTCCTCGACACACTGCGCCGTAGTCTCATAGTGTGCCCACTCGACAGTAAGCTCTGCACCGAGTGCACTCTTGTGGATATCTCGTGAGGGAGGCGTTGCCGTAATTCCACACAACATCACACGCTCCACGGCAAATGCATCCGAGGTGCGGAAGAAGGCTCCTACGTTCTGTGCCGAGCGTACATTATCAAGAACCACCACCACAGGGATGCGCCCCATTGCGGCAAACTCGTCCGCCGAGGGACGATGTAACTCTTCATTGGTAATTTTTCTCATTTTTGGCGTATAATTATGTCCTACAAATATAGCACAAATCGCGGAAATAGATTAACTTTGCAGATTATAAAATCACTACATGCAACAATGAAACTTTTTATTCGACATATTTTACTTGTCGTGGCGGCCTCGCTTATGGTAGCCACCGCTCAGGCGCAGGAGAATACGAAGTTGTTGCTGGGAGTGAATTTTGACACGTTTTTTGACAATACCGAATACACTGGCACTAATCTAGGAGAGTCGGGGACAATCTTTAGTGCCCGCCTTACGCCCACAATCGGCATTGAGTGGAATGAGCGCAACTCGCTCGTTGTTGGTGCCGACCTATTTACCGATTTCGGTAACGATACCAAATTCCTCTCGAAGGCTCGTCCGCAGCTCTACTACCGCTTTGCCTCACCACGCGTAAAGGCATACGCCGGCATCTTCGACCGCAAGGAGATGAAGGGATACTACTCGGAGCTCTTCTTCAGCGATGCCTACCGCTATTACGAGAATCGTGTGCAGGGTGTTCTGGGACAGTATGTGGGCGAGAGAGGTTACGCAGAGTTGTCGGTTGATTGGTGCGGAATGTACTCAGCCGAGGCCCGAGAGCGTTTCCGCGTACTCTCGGCAGGTCGCTACGACATCGGTCGCAGACGCATATTCTACGCCGGTTACGCCTTGCAGCTATTCCACTTTGCCGGCAGCGAGACCATCGTCGGCAGCGTGGTGGATAATGCAATCGTAAATCCATACATCGGTGCTCAGTTCAATGCATTCTTCGACTTCGACATTAAACTGCACGGCATCGTCACCATGCAGCGCGACCGCGCCGTGGAGGAGAATATGCATACACCCAGTGGTGCGCTGCTGCAACTACGCATCTCAAAATGGGGCATATATCTCGATGAGCAGATATATAGCGGCAAAAACCTTATGCCCTACTACTACTCAGCGCCCAACGAGATTTTTGCCAACGGCTATGGTTCGGAGCTGTATGCGGGCAGTACTCTTTTTGGCACAAAACCGACCTGGTCGGGTGACAGAGATTCATCGCACACATTTATTGACACACGCATAGGTTACTGCAACTCATTCTTCGACGATACGGTTCGTCTCAATACCTTCATCGCATTCCAGTGTGACGGTACAAATTGGGGCACACGCCAGATGTTGCAGCTAACAGTTAACCTTTTTCAGAAGGTGCAGCTAACGAAGAAACGATAAACAAAATATAACACATTATGACAGAGACTACTAACATCGAAACAGTTGAGACCAAGGAGCGTCTTAACTTCGTTGAGGAGATCATCGAGGAGGCCATTGCCAAGGGTGAAACGCACGTTCAGACCCGTTTCCCGCCCGAGCCCAACGGCTACCTGCACATCGGCCACGCCAAGGCTATCTGCCTGGACTTTGGTGTAGCAGCCAAATATGGTGGCGTATGTAACCTTCGTTTCGATGATACCAACCCCACCAAGGAGGATATGGAGTACGTCGAGGCTATCAAGGAGGATATCCAGTGGCTCGGCTTCCAGTGGGGCAACGAGTATTATGCATCGGATTACTTCCAGCAGTTGTGGGACTTCGCCGTGCGCCTCATTAAGGAGGGCAAGGCATATATCGACGAGCAGACGTCGGAGGAGATTGCCGCTCAGAAGGGTACTCCCACGCAGGCTGGTACAGATAGCCCCTATCGCAACCGCCCCATTGAGGAGAATCTCGACCTGTTTATGAAGATGACAAACGGCGAGATCGAAGAGGGTCGCATGGTACTTCGTGCCAAGATCGACATGGCAAGTTCGAATATGCACTTCCGCGATCCTATCATCTACCGTGTAGTAAACCACCCCCACCACCGCACAGGCGACACATGGAAGGTCTATCCCATGTACGACTTTGCACACGGCCAGAGCGACTACTTCGAGGGCGTTACACACTCTCTGTGTACCCTTGAGTTCGTTCCTCACCGTCCGCTTTATGACCTGTTCGTAGATTGGGTTAAGGAGGGTGACAACCTGGGCAACTACCGTCCTCGCCAGTATGAGTTCAATAAGCTGAACCTTAACTATACGCTTATGAGCAAGCGTAACCTGTTGATCCTCGTTAAGGAGGGCCTGGTTAGCGGCTGGGATGATCCCCGTATGCCGACGCTCTGCGCATTCCGCCGTCGCGGCTACTCGCCTGAGTCTATCCGCAACTTCGTCGATAAGATCGGTTACACGACATACGATGCTCTGAACGACTTCGCTCTTCTGGAGAGCGCCGTGCGTGACGACCTTAATAAGCGCGCCACACGCGTAAGCGCAGTTCTCGACCCCGTGAAGCTCGTCATCACCAACTACCCCGAGGGTCAGGTGGAGGCTATGGAGGCAGTAAATAACCCCGAGGATGCAGCTGCAGGCACACACACCATCGAGTTCAGCCGTGAGCTCTGGATCGAGCGTGAGGACTTTATGGAGGATGCACCCAAGAAGTATTTCCGCATGACTCCGGGGCAAGAGGTACGCCTCAAGAATGCCTATATCGTGAAGTGTACGGGCTGCGAGAAGGACGAGAACGGTAAGGTTACGACCGTTTATGCCGAGTACGATCCCGAGACTAAGACTGGCCTGCCTGGCAGCAACCGCAAGGTGAAGGGCACTATCCACTGGGTAAGCTGCGACCACTGCCTGAAGGCGGAGGTTCGCTTGTACGACCGCTTGTGGAAGGTTGAGAATCCTCGTGACGAGATGGCCGCAATCCGCAAGGAGCAGGGCTGCGAGGCATTGGATGCCATGAAGCAGATGATCAACCCCGACTCACTCACCGTGCTTACTGAGTGCTACGTTGAGAAGTTCCTCGCCGATGCCAAACCGCTCGACTACCTGCAGTTCCAGCGTATCGGCTACTTCAATGTCGATAAGGAATCTACAGCAGACCACCTTGTCTTCAACCGCACCGTAACGCTCAAAGACTCTTGGGCAAAGATGAATAAGTAGGCATCTTTCGAAAAATAAACATCTTAATCCTCGATAGGTATAATGCTTATCGGGGATTATATTTACCATCCTAACTCATCCATCATTCTCAACTGCTCTTCTTGTTCCTTTGAGCCTTGGAAATGTATTTGTCCTCTACCGTCAGGAGCAGTATAGCCACCTCCCTGAACATAATCTTGCCTTGCTCTCCGCTCAATTTTGGCAGCATCATAAAGACCTGCGTCCTTTAATTCTTTTTCTCGTTGTATGCTTCTCCAATATTCCTGATCTTCAGCACTTCCTCGTACAATATATTTATCATTGATTGATTTATTATTTGTTGATTTATCATCAGTAAAATATTTAATTTTGGAGATTAATTCTAATAATTTGGGCTTATGGAATATTATAATATCCCCAAAATCGCTATTGAGCACCATATTTATATCTCCATTAACATATTTTCGATTAATGCCAAATAAAGAA
>JAFOXS010000075.1 GCA_017391665.1 Alistipes sp.
GCTATGCCCTGGGGCTCGGTGCAGAATCCCGTCGAGAACATCTCTGGCAAGACGTATAGGTCTGCGCCGGGGTTACGGTCGATGGCCTGATTGAGCCTTTCGATGTTAAGCGAGGGGTTTGCCCATGCTATATCGCGCTGTAGTATGGTAACTCTCATGTTTAGGGTAACTTTGAATTTGCAAATATAGCAATTATAGTTTAAAATTGAAAGCGAATCAAATTTTGTAGTCGGCAGAGCAAAAAAACTCCCTGCTTATGCATTGGTAGCCATTTTTTTCATATCTTTGTCCTTGTAGGGCCAATTTTTACTCATTATAAGGTGTAATTAGCCTACTAACCATTACAGAAAAATTACAGAAAATCCGTAAAATTTTATACGCTATGAAACGATTTTTCTTTCTTTGCGCAGTGATGGCCATGGCCTTTACCGCGTCGGCACAGCAGTCGTGGGTCAACGAGACCTACAATCCGCAAGCCAATACCGAGGGACTGGCTCCGATGGGTGCGCGTGTAATCTCACCCGAGGTGCACGACAATCATACCGTAACCTTCCGTCTTGTGGCTCCCAATGCCCAGAAGGTGGTGGTGCGTGGTACAATGTTTACAGGCGGCATGGAGGCCAAGAGCGCCGAGATGACCAAGGATGATAAGGGCGTATGGTCGGTAACGGCTGGTCCGTTCACTCCCGATGTCTATACCTACACCTTCAACGTTGATGGCCTGAACATTGTCGATCCCGCCAATACGTTGCACAACCATGGTACGATGCCCGCATCGAGCATGCTCTATGTTCATGGCGACGGCCCTGCTTACTACGATCCCAACCCCAATGTAGAGCATGGTTCGGTAACGACAAGTTACTACAACTCAACCGTTACGGGCGGCTTGCGTACCATTCTGGTGTATACTCCTCCCCACTACGATCCCGCCAAGAAGTACCCCGTGCTCTATCTGATGGGTGGCTCGGGCGAGGCTGCCGACTCATGGTATAAGTATGGTCAGGTGAACTGGATTATGGATAACCTTATCGCCGAGGGTAAGAGCGAGCCTACGATCGTAGCAATGGTAAACAACCAGATCGTTCACCGCTCATCACCCAACCACAGCCAGCTCTCATTCAAGATGATGGAGCGCGAGTATAAGGAGTGCATCATCCCCTGGGTGGATTCACATTACAGCACAATTACCAATCGTAAGGGTCGTGCCCTGTCAGGCCTTTCAATGGGTGGCCGCCATACACAGTATATCGGCTTCCGCAACCCCGAACTCTTCTGCTCACTCGGTATCCTGAGCGCCGCTCTGACCGCTGCCGATGAGAAGGCATTCGGCGAGGATGCAGTAGCTATGGGTCGCGATGCAAAGGCTCTGAAGGATGCTGCCTTCGACTATATCTTCATCGGTGCTGGTGTTTATGAGACCAACGATACTGCTCGCCACACATTGCTGCACAAGCAGCTGGAGGAGCTGGGCGTTAAGCACGATTACTATATCGGCGGTTTCAGCGCACACGACTTTATGACATGGCGTCACCTGCTCTACTTCCAGTTCTTGCCCAACCTTTGGAAATAACATAAAAACGATAGATTATGAAAAAGCTATTTCTTGCACTGCTCCTGATGGGTGGTGCTATGGCAGCCCAGGCCGAGGAGGCTCGTCTGCTGCGTTTTCCGGCTACCAATGGTAAGGATGTGGTCTTTACCTATGCCGGCGATTTGTATAGAGTCCCCATTGCGGGTGGTGAGGCTACACGCCTGACCTCGCACGTGGGTACGGAGATGTTTGCACGCTTCTCGCCCGATGGCCAGCAGATTGCCTTTACGGCTCAGTATGATGGCAATACCGAGGTATATCTTATGCCCAAAACGGGTGGCGAGCCCGAGCGTTTGACCTACACTGCAACCAACGAGCGCGATGATATAGGCGACCGTATGGGTCCCAACAACATCGTGATGACGTGGACACGCGACGGCAAGAACATTCTCTATCGCAACCGTATCAGCGATGGCTTCAGTGGTAAGTTGTGGTCGGTTTCGGCCGAGGGCGATATGCCCGAACAGTTGCCTCTGCCCGAGGGAGGTTTATGCTCTTACTCAC
>JAFOXS010000356.1 GCA_017391665.1 Alistipes sp.
AGGAAATCGAATACCCGCTCTCGGCGAAAAAAATTCTCTCCACTCATATCTATCGCGACGCTGCTCCTAATACTCCTTTACGATCCTTTGCCCACTCGTCCTGCGAGCGCAGCACCTGCTCGACGATGTCGCGCACGGCACCCTTGCCACCACCAAACTCCGACACGTAGCGCGACGCCTCGATAACCTCAGAGCAGGCATCAGCAGGGCATACGGGGATACCCACCAGCTCCATACACTCCAGATCGGGGATGTCGTCGCCCATATAGATTGTTGTTGCGGGGTCGATGTCGTAGTCGGCGAAGAACTCGTGCATAGCCTGAATCTTATTCATACAACTCAAGTACATACGCGTAACGCCCAGTCGCTCCATGCGTGAGCGCAGCAGGTTGCCGTGACCGCCCGAGATGATACACACCTTATAGCCTCGGCGCACGGCGTAGGCTATGGCGTAGCCATCCTTGGCGTTGTACTTGCGGATGAAGTCCGACCCATCGCCAATGGGCATAATGCCGCCGTCGGTCATCACACCATCCACATCGAAAATGAAGGCCTTGACCTTTGCTATATCTTCTTTGAAGTTTGCCATATATATTCGGTTAATAGTTTATAAATCTGCGTTTTATGTTCGTCAGCGAGCATCTTCGTGTGTCGCTCGGCAACCGAGAAATCACCCCTCACGGCAGGGCCTGTCTGCACACTGCGGGGATGCGTGGCATCAACGGCCTTGCGGGCGGTCTCCTCGATGAGTGGCCGCAACACATCGAAGGGCAGCGAAGCATTCTCTTCCAGGCGGTCAGCCGCCATCGAATAGAGTGCATTGACGAAATTGCACGCCAGCACACCCGTGAGATGCACTTCACGACGTACGGCCGATGTGGCACGATAGACCCTGCGGCTCAGTAAATTAGCTACGCTCTCGATCTGCTGGGTGGTCTGCTCGTCAGAGCCCTCAACAAAGAGCGGCACAGCCGAAAAATCGACCCTGCGACCAGCGGTAAAGGTCTGGAAGGGATAGAGCACACCCGTGCGCTCCTCACCCAGTACGCTACGCTCCACACTGCCTGCCGTATGCACTACAATGGAGCCCTCGCTGCGGCGCAGTGCCATAGCTACATCCTCAACGGCACGGTCGCTCACGGCGATGATGTAGAGGTCGGCATCGGCAGCCTGAGCCATATCGTCACACCACTCGCAAGAGGCCAATGCAGCCACCTCACCTGCTCGCTTGGTGTTGCGAGCCACCACCTGACGCAACTCCAATTGAGGGCACTCGCTCACGGCCACAGCCACCGACTCGGCTACATTGCCACTGCCTACTACGATGACGCTTTGTATCTGATTATTCATTGATAAGATTGATTACAAGTTCGTTACTATCGGCCTCTCGGAGCTTGAGCTTCAGCGCCTCGATGCACTCCTCGGCACGGCGAGCCTCAGCCGCATGGCAGAGCTGCTCGGTGGGGCCTTCGGCATAGTTATCAACGGCCTCCAGCACATCGCTAACGCGCAACGCAGTGATATCGCGCGCGGGGGCGTAGGCCACATCGTACTCCTCCTCCTCGCAACGCACCTCATTGAGCACCCCAGCCGCAACGAGCGTAGAGATGAGTTTGCTCACCGTGCGTGTGGGCAGAGCCAGCTGCTCGCGGATGGCTACCATCGGCACAGCACCCTCGCCACGACGGAACGCTCGGGCAACATATGCCACCGTGGCAAGCATCAGCTTGCGGCTTACATCATAGTTCAGCGAAGGCAGAGTGCGCTCCTCGTCGAAACGCTTCTCGTTCTGTATGGCGAAGGAGAACTCGCAGCCTATGAGCAGGATGCTCCACGAATTCTGCATCCAGAGCATAAACAGAGGCAGGGCGGCAAAGCTACCGTAGATGGCGTTATATGAGGTCATCCACTTAATCAGATAGACATACAATGCCTGGAACAGGAAGAAGCAGGTGCCGGCCATCACTCCAGCCAGCAGAGCCGAATAAAGACGCACCTTGCAGTTAGGGATGACAAGGTAGATCAGGGCAAACATCACCCACATAAACACAAGCGAGAGAGCCTTCGTGCCCATCTGCATCCACACCGACCCCTCGACACCGAGCAGCTCGCGGGCATAGCCGCCGACCGATGTGGCAACGATCCAGAGCAGTGGCGCTATGATCACGACGGTGATGTAGTCGCTGTACTTACGCACAAGGTTGCGCGTCGATTTGACCTCCCATATCTTGTTGAAGTTGGCCTCGATGCTCTCGAACATGCGTATAACGGCCCAGAACAGAGTCACAAGGCTGACCGTCGCCATCACACCACCGCGAGTGCGGGCAAGTGCCTTATTGGCGAAATCGACCACATAATCGACCACCTCGGGCATCTGCGGCAGCAGCGAGTAGAGGTTATCGACAAGGCTCTCGGCCAGACCGAAGCTCTTCACCACGGCAAAGACCAACGCCAGCACGGGCACCAGCGAGATGAGGGTATAGAACGTGAGTGCAGCGCTCATATCCATCGTGCCGTGAGCCATAAGGCCCTCGAGCGTGTAGATTATAAGTTTGAGCGGGCGCACCGTCCACCCAAGACCTGGGATTCGCGATATGGGCGAGAGCAGGTCGTAGAGTATTTTCAGTGGTTTGTGCATAGTATTAATTATTTACGCGGTAGGCGCGTTGTACGCCGCGAATACGCATAATGGAGTGAATCAAAAGATCGACAATCGACGTTGAGGGCACCTCGACACTGATCGTGCCACGCATCGTGCCGTCGCCACGGGCCGCCATGCTCAGCGTGCGGATATTGAGCTTAAGCTCGCGCGTCACGACCTCGGTAATCTGGTTGCCGATGCCAGGAATGTCGCCAGCCACGATAGCTATGGTTGCACGGAACGCTCCATCGGCACTACTGCGCCAGCGGGCATCCATCACTCGGTAGGGGTAGTTCTCCCTCAGACGCGCGGCATTGGGGCAGTCCGAGCGGTGGATCGTAATACCCGACGAGATCGTAACAAAACCGAAGATATCGTCGCCCTTGATGGGGTTGCAACACTTGGCCAGCTTATACTCTATGTTGTTGATCTTCTCGTCGATAACAAGCGCATCCGAGCGGCGGGCAGAGGGTGCATCCTCCTGCTGTGCAGCCTTCAGCTCCTCCTTCTTGCGCTCGGCCTCGGCAGCCGCCACACGACGCTGCTCCTCGGCCTCACCCGAGAGCCACTGCTGCAGTATCTCCTTGATAGAGAGGAAGTCAATCTTCTGCAGGGCGATCATCGAATATACCTCACGGCCCGTGCGAACCTTCAGCACCTTGCCCAGATAGGCCACGGCCTCGTCGATGGGAACCGTGATTTTCCAGTTCTTGAGCTTGCGCTCCAACTCCTCACGACCAATGCGGGCGTGCTTCATCTGCTCGTTGCGAAGCCACGACTTGATGCGGCCACGAGCCTTAGAGGTCACGCAGAAGGTGAGCCAGTCGGACTTGGGCGTCTGGTTCTTCTGCGTCATCACCTCCACAATGTCGCCATTGTTGAGCACCTCGCGGATGGGTACAGCACGGTTGTTCACCTTGGCTCCCGTACAGGTTGCGCCAAGGTTGGTGTGTATGTCAAATGCGAAGTCCAGAACGGTAGCACCC
>JAFOXS010000044.1 GCA_017391665.1 Alistipes sp.
GTCAAGACGAGCGAGAAGATTAACTACCTCGGTCTTGAGCCTGTATTTCAGGATGGCTCGAATTGCGGTTTCACTCCGCAGGGCGATGTAGTGCTGACCCAGCGCGAGATCGCTACGGGCGCAATCAAGGTGAACATGGAGCTGTGCGACCGTACCCTGCTCGGCAAGTATGCAGAGTACCTCGTTCGAGTAGCTGCTGACGATGAGAAGTTGCCCTTTGAGGCCGAAATCGTGGCACTCCTTACGGACAAGATCAACGAGGCGATGGAGAAGGCCGTATGGCAGGGTGACACCGCTTCGGAGAACGACAACCTCAAGCATTTCGACGGTCTGCTGAAGATCGCAGGTGCAGAGGCTTCGGTGGTTGATGTATCGGCTACGGCCAGCGAGGGCGCGTATGGTGCAATCAAAAAGATGTACATGGCTCTGCCCGAGGAGTTGCTGGAGGCTGGTGCTTCGATCTTCGTGTCGCCCGAGGCATACCGCGAGTTCATTCAGGGTCTGGTGGACAAGAACAACTACCACTACTCGGCACCGCAGAACGCCAACACCGACGAGTACTACTTCCCTGGCACGAATGTGAAGGTTGTGAAAACCCTCGGTCTTGCTGGTACGAAGAAGATGGTGGCTACCTACGACGCTAACCTGTACTACGGTTGCGACCTTGAGAACGCAAAGGAGATCGTGAAGATGTGGTTCTCGGACGACGACGACAAGTTCAAAATCAAGGTATTGTGGAACGCTGGCGTTCAGTTCGCCTTCCCGAATCACGTTGTTCTCGGCACGATTGCCTAACCCATTAAACCCATTTAATTATGGCTTGTAACCAAGTTTTGGGAGGAATCCCGCGTGATTGCGAAAGCTCGATTGGTGGTGTGAAGCGTGTGCTTTTCATCAACCACGATCAGCTCGGCAAGGTCACGATCGAGGAGGAAACGGGCATTGTAACGGCAATCGAGCCTGTAAATGGTGGTAAATTCTTCGAGTATTACCCGAAGAAGGACACCGCTTCGTTCACGCCTTCTTTGCAGGTGGGCGAAGGCGACAATCGCTCGTTCAAATCGACGCTGACGATGAACTTTGGCAAGATGACGGCTTCGAAGCGTGTGCAGGTGAATGCTCTGCTCATCAATGAGCTTGCAGCCATCATCGAGGATAAGAACGGTAATTATTGGCTCGCAGGCAAGGATTCGCCCCTTCAGGCTGATCCTGATAGCGGTGGCACAACGGGCGCAGCTATGACCGATTCAAATGCCTACACGGTGACGATGTCGGAAATGTCGCTGACCCTGCATCACCCCGTTGATGCAAAGATCATCGACGCGCTGATTGGCGCATAACCAAAAAACGTATTTAACCGAGGGAATTGTGAGGGGGTGCTGAAAGGCATCCCCTTTTTTCGTGACCGATTTTTGGTGTTTTGATATATAAGAGAAAAGGATGCTGTACGCACAACAAGATAGCCTCCGCGTGGAGGTCAAGATACCTCGCAACCTCACGAAGTTGCCCGAAGGCGATTATGTGCTGATGTTGCGGAACAATGTAGGAAGGTCGCACACCGAGGTTGCGGATATTGGCGATTTTGGATCTGACTTCGCAGTTTCATTCGACACCGAGGGTGCAGAGTTCTACGATAGCGAGCTGTACCACCATATCGCATGGTTTTGGCCGAGCACCCCGACGGCAGGAGAGTACTCCTACAAGCTGACGAAGGGCGAAACGGTCGTAGCGAGTGGCCTGCTTATGGTGGTAAAGGGTCGAAATGTGTATGAATACGAAAATGAAAAAATATATGAGCAATTCAACGGGTAGATACACGATGGCATTTGCAGCTATCGACAAGCGTATTGAGCGCAATATCCCCTCGGCACGCGAGGAGTGGGCGAGTGGCAAGAAGTATGTGCAGTGGGGCGACCGCAACATGTTCCCCGACTACCTCCTTTCGCTCTATCTCACCGTCACGACCCTGCGTGGTGTGGTAGATGGTGCGGTCAATTACACCGTAGGCGATGAGGTCACGACTGCCCAACTCGGTGGCAAGATGAATAAGTCTGGCGAGAATGTGCGCGAGTTGGTGCGCAAGATCGCCTTCGACTATTGGGTATTTGGTGGCTTCGCATTGCAGGTCATCCGCAACAATGCAGGCGAGGTGGCCGAGCTGTACCACATGCCGATCA
>JAFOXS010000225.1 GCA_017391665.1 Alistipes sp.
AGGGGTCGCTCATCGTATGCAGGTCAATGTCACCCATTACGACCGAGCGCACCTCACGACCCTCGACCTCGATGATGCCGTAGCCCATAAAGTTCGTACCGGGGTCGATGCCCATAATGCGATATGTCTCCTTACCTTCTGCCATACATCACAAAAGTACAAAAAAAAGAGCGTGCAACAAAACATTGCACACTCTTGTAGTATCGGTAAAGGCTAAATTACTTCAACAACTCACCAATCTTCTCAGCTACCTGCTCACCGCGCAGACCCTTAGCGATGATCTTGCCTGTAGCGCAATCAACCAGGAAGTTTGCGGGGATAGAGTTTACAGCGTAGTCGTGACGCGCCTTGTTGTCCCAGTAGTTCACTGCGCTTACGTGTACCCAATCCAGCTCCTTCTCCTCGATAGCCTTCAACCAAGGCTCGCGAGCGCGGTCGAATGATACGCCATAGATCTCGAAACCCTTGTTGTGGTACTTCTTGTATGTGTCAACCAGGTAGGGAACCTCTCTCATGCAAGGACCACACCATGATGCCCAGAAGTCGATCAAAACGTACTTGTTTGCCTTGTTCTCAACAACGCTCTTCAAGGTGAGAACCTTGCCGTCGGGTGTCAAGGTCTGGGGCTGCTCGCCTGTACCCTCCTCGGTGATGTCGATGTACTGGTTGCCGGGCAGAACCTTCAATGCCTGCTCAGCCGACTTCTTCATATTGGCGAATGACTCCTGTGCCTCGGCGGGGATAGTAGCGATAGCATCGATAACCTGCTGGGGCTCGAATGCGTAGTAGTTGTTACGCAGGATGTTCTGAGCAATCAAGTTACCGCCGTTTGCGATGATAGCATCGTAGAGCGCAGCGTAGTACTCTGCCTCCAGAGCTGAGTTGTCACCCTCTCCCATCTTAGCCTCAATCGCAGCCAGCTTGTCGTTTACAGCGTTCATAGCGTCGTTCATAGCGCCACCTACGGCCTTGAACGAGGGACGCTCACCTGCTACCTCCTCGATAGTAATCTGTGCGGGCTCAACATAAACCTCAGCGTAGAACTCGGGGCGCTCAGCGCCTGCATCCTTCACTACAACGTATGCCGAGTAGGGAGCCTCAGTCTCGCCTGCCAATGTGAAGGCGTTGCCTGCTACTGCCACAGAGTCGATGGTCTTCAACTCCTGACCCTCCTCTACCTGCAAGTAAGCATACTTACCTGCGAACTTATCCGACTCACCCTTGATGGTGAACTTGGTGCTGCTGCCGCAACCTACCATCATGGCGGCTGCCATTGCAATTGCAAAAATCTTTCTCATCTTTTCTATTGTTTTATGTTTGTAACTATTTTTTCAACTCCTTCTCCAGTGCAGCTACGCGGCGGCGCAACTCGGGCAACTCCTTAAATACGGCAAACGAACGGTGATAGTTGATGCCGGGCAGTGCGGGTGAACCGAAGCGGATCTCGCCATCGGGCACATTCTTGTCCAGGCCTGATTGCGAACCAATCATCACTCGGTTGCCCACAGTGACGTGGTCGGCAATACCCACCTGACCTGCCAGGAAGCAGTTTTGACCCACCTTCGATGAGCCTGCGATACCTGTCTGTGCCGACGATACGGTGTTCTCGCCAACCTCCACATTGTGGCCAATCTGAATCAGGTTGTCCAGCTTCACGCCCTTGCGGATGATTGTCGAATCGGTCTTGGCGCGGTCGATACATGTGTTTGCACCAATCTCCACGTTGTCCTCGATTATAACGTTACCCAGCTGGGGAATCTTGTCAAACGTGCCATCGGGCTTGGGCAGGAATCCGAAGCCGTCAGCGCCGATCACTGCTCCTGCGTGGATGATGCAGTTCTTACCTACGCGGCAACCCTCATAGATCTTCACTCCGGGGTAGAGTGTGGTGCCGGCGCCAATGCGCACGCCATCGCCCACATATACCTGCGGATAGATCTTTGCGCCCGCCTCCACTACGGCACCAGCCTCGATAACGGCAAAGTCGCCAACGTAGCAATCATCTGCAACTGAAGCCTTCTCCGAGATTGAGCACATCTTGCTGATGCCCTTCTTCTGGGGCTTCATGGCGTTGTACATCTCAAGCAACTTCAATACTGCTGCACCCACATCGGGTAGCTTGATAAGCGTTGCCTTAACCTCCTGTTTGGGCTCAAACTCCTCGCCAACGAGTACGATTGAGGCCTCGGTTGAATAGATGTACTGCTCATATTTGGGGTTTGAGAGATATGTCAGCGAGCCGGGCTTGCCACCCTCGATTGAGGATACGGTGTGAACCGATGCGCTTTTATCTCCTACGATGCTGCCGCCCAGAAGGCCGGCGATCATTTCTGCTGAAAATTCCATTTTTTTTTGGTGTGGTTTATCTAATTAATTCAAAGAATTATTCCTATGCTAAAGTGCAAATATAGCAACATTTACGATTTTGTGCAACGGCGCATGGGCAAAACCATAAAAAAACCGCAGAAAATCATCTCTGCGGCTTAAGCTTTACTCCATGTATTCCTCGATACTTACCCCCTGGGGCATTATCTCCTGCACGTCGCGTCCAAAGGCATGTAGCTCCCTTACGGTCGATGACGACACGTCGGCCAGCGCAGGAGGTGTGAGCAGTACGACGGTCTCTATTTCGGGGAAGAGACGGCTGTTTGTCAGCGCCATTGTACGCTCATACTCAAAGTCTATGGTGTTGCGCACGCCACGCACTATGGCTGAGGCTCCCACCTTGCGTGCTACATCTCCCGTGAGGGTCGAGTATGTTATGCACTCTACGCGCTTATCATTCTTGTACAGGTC
>JAFOXS010000047.1 GCA_017391665.1 Alistipes sp.
CGAGAAGTTGCAGTCGTTCCTCGATGAGGATTCGTTGGCCGATTTCGTATGCATTACAGGTGTCGAGGGAGCTAAGCTTATAGTTACATATCAGGGTGCTCATGCTGCGCGTCCTGCCGATGAGGTGGATGTTGATTCGTTCATCGGCGTCAAGAGCCATCGTGCCAAGGGTAAGCGTATTACCACGTACGATGTAGAGTCGTTGTCATTCCTTGAGCCCGAGCTGCCTCCTCAGAGCGAGACAGCAGAGCCTATGGAGGATGATGCCCCCGAGGTAGATCTCGACAGCATGAATGAGGCTGTCGCAGCGCGTGATGAGGAGAATCCTATTGAGGAGTCTTCGGTGGAGGTGCATGAGCATGTGCTGACGATTGATTCCGAGCAGTTGAACCTCTTTTAGCACGTGGCCATGAAGCTCTTTCTGATAGGATATATGGGCTGCGGCAAGAGTTCGCTGGGACGTAAGATTGCCAAGGTTTGCGATGTGGAGTTCTACGATATGGACTCTATGATTGAGCAGCGTGAAGGTGCTTCGGTGAGTGATATATTCCACTTTGCCGGTGAGCAGTACTTCCGCGACAAGGAGCGAGCCCTTATTGAGGAGTTTGGCTCGATGGAGGGTGATATGGTTATCTCGACGGGAGGCGGTGCGCCGACGTGGGAGGATAATATGGAGCGCATGAATGAGATCGGAGTGTCGGTATATCTGCGACGTACGGCAGGGCAGATAGCCTCACGCCTGAGCCCTCATGGCCGTTATAAGCGCCCTAAGTTGCGTGGTCTGAATGATGAGGAACTGGTTGCCTTCATGACTACCAATATGGCTGAGCGAGAGCCTTTTTACTCGCGTGCAACCATCACGCTCGATTGCGAGGAGATGAGCGATGAGCGCCTGGTGGAAACAATAATTGATTTAGTTAAAAAGAATGAATAATAACCCGATAGGTGTCTATGATTCAGGCTTTGGCGGGCTTTCGGTGTGGCGCGAACTGCATCGAGCTTTGCCCAATGAGTCGTTGATATACCTGGGTGACGGCAAGAATTGTCCCTACGGCTCGCGACCTGCGGAGCAGATCCGTCAGTTGGCTGAAACGGCGGTCGGCGATCTGTTGCAGCGAGGTTGCAAGATGGTTGTGGTAGCGTGCAATACAGCTACGGCAGCTGCTATAGCACACCTCAGAGAGAAGTTTGCCGATGTCCCGATCGTGGGTCTGGAGCCTGCGGTAAAGCCGGCCTGCCGTATGACCCAAACCCGCATTGTCGGCGTGATAGCTACCGAGCGAAGCCTGCAGGGTGAGAAGTTCCTCTCTACGCTAGCACGCTATGGCGAGGGCGTTGAGGTTATAAAGTCTGTTGGTGAGGGCTGGGTTGAGGCCGTGGAGCAGAGCGAGGAGCAAACGGCGGAGACGGAGCAGGCGGTGCGTCGCGTCGTGGAGCCTATCATTGAGCGAGGTGCTGATGTGTTGGTGCTGGGATGTACACATTATCCCTTCTTGAAGGATGTTGTATGCCGTGTTGTCGGCGATCGCAATGTGGCGGTTATAGACTCGGGTGAGGCTGTGGAGAAACGTGTGGAGAGCCTCCTCGATGAGTATGACTTGAGAGCAAGTGAGGATAACCAACCACAATTGGAGTTTGTGACCTATGCCGATCGGCAGTATCGCGATCGCTTAAGGCAGAAGGCCTTGCTGGATTTGTATTGATCCTTGTCGGCAGCGTCTGGCTGCAGTGTTGAAAATATTTGTCTAACGTTACATTGGGCTATGCCCGCTAATCATAAATTTGTTATGGCACAACGTGTTACTAAAAATACCAAAGCGAAGGGTAAGGCCGCAGCCGCAGCCGCAACGCCTGCTTCAGGCGACAATATGTCGTGGATGGCGGGATTTGTTCTGCTCATCGTAGGTCTGTTTTCGGTGGTGTCGGTTTTGTCGCACTTCCTGCATTGGTCGTCTGATTTGTCAGCATTGCGTAACGACCCGGCCCTTTCGGGTGAGGAGATTCCCTTTGAGAACATCTGCAGCAGCCTGGGTGCAAATGTCGCTTATCTGATGGTTGATGCTTCGTTTGGTATCTTTGGTATCGTTATCCCCATCGTGCTTACGGTGCTCGGCTGGCGAATATTTAGAAAGAAGTCGTTGCATCTAAATCATTTTGGTTTGAGTGCTGCGCTGGTGCTGATTATGGGATCGCTGACGCTGGGACTTGTTGCGATGAAATTCTCTATTCCGTACGATGTTGGTGGTGAGTTGGGTCAGGCCTGTGCTGCAGATCTTACGTCGCTCATAGGCGTCTTTGGTACTGTGCTGGTGCTTCTTACGGGCTGGATCTTGACGGGTGTATTTATCAATCGTAATTTCCGCCGTATAGTCGATGGCATTGGCGATGGCGTTGAGAAACAGGGCGATCGCATGAAGCGTGTTGTGGAGGATGCCATTGCAGCACGCAATAGGATGGCAGAGCAGGAGCCCGAATCAGAAGAGGAACCTACGGTAGAGCCACAGCCCGAATCAGAACCTGTGCCTCAGCCTGTTGTGGCGGAGCCCGCTCCTGCACCCGTATTGTCACGCCCCGTAGAGGAGAGTAAGCCTGCGGAGCGTCCCATTACAATGAATGAGTATCTGGCGGCTAAGCGTGAGGAGCAGATCGGACATCCCGATTTTGGCCGTACTATGCCCGAGCCCGATTTCTATATCGAGGGCGAGCAGCAGCAGAATATCGCAGTTGAACCAGAGCAGGAGGTGAGTCAAAAGGAGCTGTCGCAGTATGAGGATGATGGCTTTGAGATTATTACTACAGAAGATATTAAACCTGCCCCCATTGATGTCGAGGCTCTATTGGCCGCGAGAGAACAGGAGCGTATCGAGCGTTCGCTTGATGAGCAGGGTTTTGCCGTAGTGCAGCGCGACGCGCCGACATCTACGCCCGTTGAAACGTCAACTGCAGAGCCCCAGGCGGCAGAGCGTGAGGAGGATGGATTTTTTGTAGAGCCATCGGCGGAGCCTGTCGAGCAGCCAGCTCAGAAGTTGTCGCCTGCCCAGCCAAAGAACTCAAGCAGTGATGATATCGTTGTTACCGTGCGTGAGAATGCTGTACGCCGCGTGGCAGAGGAGGATATAGATATGAATCTGTACGATCCCTTGCGCGATTTGGAGACATATAAGAAACCATATGTTTCGCTCCTGGAGGATTACAAGTCGCCCCATAAGGTGAGTGATGCAGAGATATATGACAATAAGTGCCGTATCGAGGAGACTCTGAAGTATTTCGGTATTCCCATCAATGATATTCAGGCAACGGTAGGTCCTACGGTTACTCTCTATGAGATTGTGCAGGCGCAGGGCGTCAAGATATCGAAGGTGCAGGGTCTGGAGAAGGATATTGCGCAGAGTCTGCGTGCGCAGGGTATTCGTATTATTGCCCCCATTCCGGGACGTGGCACGATAGGTATTGAGGTCCCCAACCGCGACAAGCAGATTGTGTCGATGTACTCGGCTATATGTTCCGAGGAGTTTCAGCACGCTAATATGGAGTTGCCGGTTGTGATTGGCCGCACGATCCAGAATACCAACTTTACATTCGACCTGGCCAAGATGCCTCACCTTCTGGTTGCAGGTGCTACGGGACAGGGTAAGTCGGTAGGTTTGAATGCCATCATCACGTCGCTGCTCTATAGCAAGCATCCTGCACAATTGAAGTTTGTGATGATCGACCCGAAGATGGTTGAGTTCTCGGTATATAACAAGCTGGAGCGTCACTTCCTGGCAAAGATGGAGTCTGAGGATGAGGCTATTGTAACCGATCCAAAGAAGGCTGTATATGTACTCAACTCACTCGTTGAGGAGATGGGGCGTCGTCTGGAACTGTGTAAGATGGCTACGGCACGTAATATTGTCGAGTATAACGAAAAGTTCACAGCACGCCGTCTGAATCCCAATAAGGGACACCGCTTCCTGCCGTATATCGTGGTTATTGTCGATGAGTTTGCCGACCTGATCATGACAGCCAAGGAGGTGGAGGTACCCGTAATGCGTCTGGCGCAGAAGGCACGAGCCGTTGGTATTCACCTTATTATAGCTACGCAGCGCCCCGACGTAAGAGTGATTACTGGTGGCATCAAGGCCAACTTCCCCTCGCGTATTGCGTTCCGTGTGATTCAGATGATCGACTCGCGCACGATTATCGACCAGCCGGGAGCAAACCAGCTTATCGGCCGAGGTGATATGCTCTTCTCGAAGGATGGCGAGCTTACTCGCGTTCAGTGTGCTCTGGTGGAGACCAAGGAGGTGGAACGCCTGGTGGATTACATTGCCAAGCAGCAGGGATATACCGAGGCGTATCCTCTGCCCGACTATACTCCCGAGGCTGGTGGCGACGGAGCGGGTATGGCATCCGATGGTGAGAGTGGTGCTCCGATGAAGTATGATTCACTCTTTGGCGAGGTGGCGCGTGCCGCAGTAACCAATGGCATTATATCTACATCATCTATTCAGCGTAACTATGAGGTAGGTTTTAACCGCGCAGGACGTATCATGCTGCAGTTGGAGCGAGCAGGTATTGTTGGCCCGCAGATGGGTGCCAAGCCTCGTGAGATTAAGTTCTATGATCTGCCCTCGCTGGAGGCTAAACTTCAGGAGTTAGGCGTGTTTTAACACGTAGAGGCGTAATATATCAGCCTACGATTACGTTATATGGTAAAAGAGAGTCCTATGCGTCGATTACTTGTTGTCATAATGGCTATTTGCTCTGTTGCAGTCTGCTCGGCTGATGAGCGCTCGCAGAGTGTGTTGCGCAGTGTTGCCGGGTATGTGCAGGCGCTGGGTGAGTATGAGGCTGAGTTTGATGTCGTGGCGGGGGATTATCGAACCAATGGCCGCTATGGTGTGCTGGGCGATACATATCATATCGAGGTTGCACAGGCTGAGGTCTATTCCGACGGAAAGGTGCGCTATGAGGTTGATCACGACCGACGTGAAGTAAACATTGATGTTATGGATCTTGCGAGCCGTAATATTCTGGATAACCCTACACGATGCTTTGACTTTGTGGGGGATGATTATTCGGCGCAGATATACTCCGAGGCGGGCGGTAATGTGACCTTGCTGCTACGTGCAAATGATGAGGCTATAGAGGGTGATATATATCTTACGGTAGATAGTGCTACGGGTCGTCCCCGCAAGATTGCATATGTCCTGTATGATGATCGTATTGAGGTTACGATAGTCTCACTGGAGCGCAGTAAGAACGCTGTGAAACGATACGACGAATCCAAGTATAAGGGTTACGAGATAGTGGACTTCCGCTAATAGAACTCCTTTAATTTCTGCAATTCATACATTCGGTCGCGATAACGCGCTGCTGCCAGGAAGTCCAATGCCTTGGCGGCACGCTCCATATCTTCGCGAGCTTTTGCTATTTGAGCATCGAGATCCTCGGGAATCTTGCTCTCTACGTTATAGGTTCCCTGCTGGTCAGCCACCATGCCGTAATGCTCCTCGGCGATAGGATGTACATACATATCCTCAGGCTTGGGTGTCAGTAGCGCGCTCTGTCCCGAACCACTCTTCTGCGCCTTGCGTGGAAGCATGGCGTTGGCGATGTTGTACTCGATCTGCTTCTCTCGTCGGCGGTTGCTCTGCTCGATGGCGTTCTGCATGGAGCCCGTAACCACATCGGCATAGAGTATCGCCTTGCCACTGCTATGTCGTGCTGCGCGGCCTGCTATCTGCGTGATAGATCGCACATTACGCAGGAATCCCTCCTTGTCTGCATCAAGTATTACGACAAGGCTCACCTCGGGCATATCCAGACCCTCACGCAGAAGGTTTACTCCCACCAATACATCGAACAGGTCGGCGTGCAGATCCTCAATAATTAGTACTCGCTCCAAAGTGTCAACATCGGAGTGAATATATCTGTTGCGTATGCCAGCACGATCCAGAAAACGTGACATCTCCTCGGCCATACGCTTCGTAAGAGCCGTTATGAGTATCTTCTCGCCAAGGCGTACGCGCTTTTCGATCTCCTCCAATATGTCGTCAATCTGATTACGTGACGGGCGCACCTCCATGGGTGGATCGACCAATCCCGTGGGGCGAATAAGTTGCTCTACAACAAGACCTTCGCATTGGCGCAACTCGTAGTCGGCTGGTGTGGCGCTGACGTAGATGGCGGTGCCAACCAAACCCTCAAATTCGCTGAAGGTTAGAGGCCTGTTATCCTTTGCTGCGGGGAGTCGGAAACCGTAATTTACAAGGTTCTCCTTACGGGCGCGGTCGCCACCAAACATGGCATGCACCTGCGGCAGAGTGACGTGGCTCTCATCTACAATCATGAGATAATCCTCCGGGAAATAATCCAGAAGACAGAATGGGCGAGTGCCGGCAGCGCGACCATCGAAGTAGCGCGAGTAGTTCTCGATGCCGGGGCAGTAGCCTAACTCCTTGATCATCTCCAGATCATACTCTACGCGTTGCTTGATGCGTTGTGCTTCTATGTTGCGATCCTGTTTCTCGAAGAAGGATATTCGCTCACCCAGATCCAGATAAATCTGCTGTACAGCGGTGTTGATTCGCTCCTTGGTGGTTACGAACATGTTGGCCGGATAGATCGTTACCGAATCCAGCGTTTCAAGACGTTGAGCCGATACGGGGTCAATAAGCTGGATGCTCTCCACCTCGCTGTCAAACATCGTTATGCGGTAGCAGTTGTCGCCAAAGGCTGTCATCACATCTATCGTGTCGCCTTTAGTGCGGAACGTTGCAGGCTCTAAAGCCAATTCTGTGCGGGTGTAGAGGGCCTCCACGAGCGAATATAGCAGATGTTTGTAGCCGATGCGGTCGCCAACCTTGAGTTTAATGGATGTGGCATGGAAATCATCGGGGTTACCGATACCATATAGGCACGAAACGCTCGATACCACAATCACATCACGGCGTCCCGACAGCAGAGCCGAGGTGGTGCTGAGACGCATCTTCTCGATCTCGTCGTTTATCGAGAGATCCTTTTCAATGTAGGTGTCTGTAGTGGGAAGATATGCCTCGGGCTGATAATAATCGTAATATGATACGAAATATTCTACGGCATTCTCCGGGAAGAAATTCTTGAACTCGCCGTATAACTGCGCTGCAAGGGTCTTGTTATGGCTCAAAACGATGGTCGGACGATTTGGGCGTGCCACCACATTTGCCATCGTAAAGGTCTTTCCCGAGCCCGTTACGCCAAGTAGCGTGTTGTGTCGGGCGCCACTCTCGATTGACTCGATGAGTTGCGCTATGGCCTGGGGTTGGTCGCCCTTTGGTGCGTAGTCCGATACAAGTTTGAAATCCATACGACAAAGTTATGAATAATTACTCAATCATGGAAAAAAGCCGCTGCAAATCTCATACTATCGAGGTGCATGTGCTAAAAAATAGGAATAAAAACATTGGATTCTGAATTTATTATTACCTTTGTACTCTTATGATCGATCGCTCAACAGTTGATAGAATTTATGCCGCCGCTAATATCGTAGATATTATCGGTGACTATGTCACGCTCAAAAAGAAGGGTGTGAACTATCAGGCGTGCTGTCCGTTCCATAATGAGAAGACCCCCTCGTTTGTGGTTTCGCCATCGAAGGGTGTCTATAAATGTTTCGGTTGTGGCAAGGGTGGTAATGCCGTGACTTTTGTCATGGAGCATGAGAGTATCAGCTATCCCGAGGCGCTGAAGATCGTAGCCAAGCGTTACGGTATTGAGGTTGAAGAGCGCGAGCAGACAGAGGAGGATGTACGTCGCAACAATAACAGAGAGAGTATGTTCGCTCTGAATGGCTGGGCGGCTGAATACTTTTCGAAATATCTGCTCAATAACCCCGAGGGTAAGAGTGTCGGTCTGTCATATTTCTCGCAGAAGCGAGGCTTTACTGATGCGACTATTCATAAGTTTGGTCTGGGTTTCTGCTCGGCCAAGGGCGATGCACTAACACAGGCTGCTCTGGCAGCAGGGTATAAGGAGGAGTTTCTGCTCTCTACGGGACTTACGCTCAAGCGCGAGAGCGATGGACGGTTGTATGACCGTTTCCGCGACCGTGTGATGTTCCCTGTGCATAATATATCGGGACGAGTGGTTGCCTTTGGTGGTCGTACGCTGCGTACCGATAAAAGTGTGGCGAAGTATCAGAATTCGCCCGAGAGTGAGATATACAGCAAGACTCGCGAGTTGTATGGCCTCTATTTTGCCAAGAAGGCTATCCAGCAGCAGGGCTTCGCTATCATGGTGGAGGGTTATACCGATGTTATTTCGATGCATCAGGCTGGTGTGGAGAATGTTGTGGCATCGTCGGGTACGTCGCTCACCATCGAACAGATACGTCTGTTAAGCCGTTTTACCCGCAATATTACGGTCATCTATGATGGTGACTCGGCCGGTGTGAAGGCCACCATGCGAGGTATAGATATGATCCTTAAGGAGGGCATGAATGTCCGCATCGTATCCCTTCCTGTGGAGCACGATCCCGACTCATTTGCGCGTGCACATACGGCCGATGAGGTTCGTGACTATATACAACGCACGGAGGAGGATTTCCTCTCATTCAAGGCGAAGATGCTGATGCGCGAGGCAGGTGCCGATCCTATACGCCGCTCGGAGGTGGTAGGGGATATGGTGCGCTCGATTGTGCAGATTCCCGACTCCATACAGCGCTCGATCTATATCAAGGAGTGCGCTCGCACGATGGATATTGACGAGAATGTCCTTGTCGCAGAGGTGGCGCGCAAGCGTGCTACGCAGACGGGTGATCAGCAGGCAGAGGAGTTTATTCGTCGCCAGCAGGCACAGATACAGCGCGAGGCCAAGCAGGAGAGTGCCGAGGTTGACCTGTTGCGTCCTGCTACGGCAGGTAGCAGTATGGAGGCATTGGAGTATGAGTTGGTGAAGTATCTCCTGAAGTCGGGTCACAAGAATTATGAGGTTCTGGAGGCGCGTCAGGCTGTGCAGATTAATGTGGCTGATGAGATATTGACAAGCATCGAAGAGGATAATATTACCTTCCTCAATCCGGTGTATAACCAGATTTTGCAGACCTACCGCGAGCAGTGGCAGCAACTGGGTGTTGGTGTTGAGGTACCTGCAGAGTACTTTGTCAATCATGACAATTTAACTGTTAGCGAAAAGGCCATCGATATACTATTCTCTGACGAAAATTATGTGGCAAGCGAGATCTGGAAGCAGAAGGATGTCCACGTCGAGAGCGAGGAAGAGATTCTGTCAGTCGGCGTTCCCAAGGCGATCATGCTCTACCGCTCGAAGATAATCGAGCGTATGATTGACGCACAGATGCAACGTTTGCAGTCGGGGGATCTGGATGAGGATGAAGCTGCGGAATGCATGAAGCAGATGGATCAGCTCAACCAGATGAAACTTATGTTCGCAAAGGGAAGCCAGCGCCTGATTCTGTAATGCAAAAAAAGGTAGAGGCCGGAGGCGTACGCGCCTTGCAGCGCATACCGTGTGCAAACAGAAAATAAACAGAAAGATGTGTAAAACATAAAGATAAAAGAATTAGTTACCTTTATCCGGCTCTACCCGTCATAGAAAAAGGCAAAAACAGTGCCATAAAAGGTGGAGCAAACGAACGTGTAGGTAGGCTATTTTAATGAAAGACTTATGGCTGATTATAAAAATATAAACATACGCAACAAGCGCGCTACTTTCGACTATGAGATCCTGGAGGAGTTCATCGCAGGTATTGTGCTGGTCGGAACGGAGATCAAGTCAATTAGACTGGGCAAGGCCTCGCTGACGGATTGTTACTGCTACTTCGATCGTGGTGAGTTGTGGATTCGAGGCATGAACGTAGCTGAGTATGGCTGGGGTACGTGTAACAACCATGCGCCCAAACGTGATCGCAAACTGCTGCTTAATCGCAAGGAGTTAAATAAGTTGGAGCGCGCGTTGCAGGATCGTGGCTTGACCGTTGTGGGTCTGCGACTATTCCTGAGCGAGAAGGGATATGCCAAGGTTGTTATTGGCCTTGCACGTGGCCGTAAGGCATACGATAAGCGCGAGTATCTGAAGGAGAATGATGCCAAGCGCGAGATGGATAAGGCGATGAAACGCTATAAGTAGCATGAAACGAGATATAAAAGCCGTATTTTTCGATATTGACGGAACACTGGTCAGTTTCCGTACTCACGAGGTGCCCGACTCGGCACGACGTGCCATTGAGCGTCTGCGTGAGCGAGGTACCAAGGTTTTCATCGCTACTGGTCGTCTGTTGTGTCATACTGATGCCGTGGGAGATCTGGAGGTGGATGGCTATGTCACCGTTAATGGTGGCTGCTGCCTCACTTCGTCGGGCGAGATTATCTACGAGGAGGCTTTTCCGCAGTCGGTGCTCGATAAGGTCTTTGCTCTGGAGGAGCGTTATGGCTTTCAGTCGGCGCTGATGACGCAGAAGAATATGTACGTTGACCATTATAACCCTGCGGTGCAGACCATAGCCGATATGATTAAAATCTACCCAGAGGTGGCCGATCGAAGAGAGGTGGCAAAGGTGCAGCCCGTTCTGCAGATGTGCCCCTACGTAAGGCCAGAGTTGGAGAGCGAGATCATGGAGCAGTTGCCCGAGTGTGTCCCCAGCCGATGGATTGACCTCTTTATGGATATCAACATTAAAGGTATCGACAAGTCTGTCGGAGCACGTAAGGTGATGGAGTATTACGGACTTACGATGCAGGAGGCCATGGCTTTTGGTGATGGGGGCAATGATTTGCCTCTGATTCGTGATGTGGCCGTTGGTGTTGTTATGGGCAATGCCTGCGAGGAGTTGAAGGCCGAGGCCGATTATATCACCTCGTCGGTGGATGAGGATGGCGTAAGCCGAGCATTGGAGTATTTTGAATTGATATAATATATGTCACTTATTTTATGTATTGAGACAGGCACCAATATCTGCTCTGTCGGTATTTCGCGCGATGGCGAACTTGTGTCGCTGCGTGAGAGTGCCGAGGGACGTGATCATGCCAAGCATGTGGGTGTGTTTGTCGATGAGTTGCTGCGCGAAACGGGTGTAATGCCCGATGAGTTGGATGCCGTAGCCGTAGGTATGGGCCCCGGATCATATACGGGTCTGCGTATCGGAGTGTCGTTTGCCAAGGGTCTTTGTTATGGCTTGCATATTCCGCTCATTGCCGTAGGTTCGCTGGATGCACTGGCCGAGGTGGCTATTGAGGATAATGAGGCGGGTATATTGACCGTTGATAAGTGGGATGATGCTGTGTTGTGTCCCATGGTGGATGCACGCCGTATGGAGGTCTATACACGTTTGTACAATGCCAAGGGTGAGCCTTTGAGTGAAGTGTCAGCCGAGGTTGTTGATGAGCATACATTTGCCGATGTGCGTCGCGATAAGCAACTTATTATTTTCGGAAACGGTGCTGAGAAGTGTTGCGAGGTTCTATCCGATGCAACGTATATCAATGTAGCCCCGTCGGCACGCGGTCTGGCTCGATTGGCTGAGCAGCGTCTGCAGGCTGGCCAGACTGAGGATATAGCCTATTTTGAGCCATTCTATCTGAAGGATTTTGTTGTTATTCCCTCAAAGAAAAAACTGCTGTAGAGATGAGATACGATAATGGAGCTGTGCGCCGTCAGGATCGTCTTTTGAGTGAGGAGCGGGCAGTGGAACTTTTGCAGAAAGGAGAGTATGGATTCCTTGCTATGGCGTCGGCGGAGGGTGGCTATGGCGTGCCTATAAACTATGCCGTAAAAGGCGATACTATTTATATGCATTGCGCGCCCGAGGGGGCGAAACTGCGAGCCATTGCGAACGATGAGCGAGTGATGTTCTGCGTGGTTGGCCAGAGGCGTATTGTACCTGCTGAGTTTACGACAATGTATGAGTCGGTGATGGCTCAAGGCTCTGCCCGTATAGTGGATACTGAGACGGAGCGCCGCGAGGCATTGAAGTTGATAGTTGAGAAATATGCTCCTGAGCATTGCAAGGCGGGTATGGCTGCAATAGAGCGTTCGATCAGCCGCACGGCAGTAATCGCAATCGATGTCGAGTGTCTGACCGGAAAACAGAAATCGAGATAAAGAATATATAGAAGACAAAAAAATCCCCGCTTAAGCAGGGATTTTTTATTTATATTATTAATGATTAGTCAATCAATATTGTTTGGTTTGTGAGGCGGCTGGTCTCGGCCTCATAGCAAACAACGTGGCTCTCGATCGATGATTCGATTGTAGAGCTCAGGATACCTTCGCTTGAGCGAGTGATGCTGTTTACGAACTCTTCGACGATATTGAGATCGGCACCGGCGTGGAACGGCTGGCCGCAGAGATCCGAGAAGTCATATACGGTCTCCTCATTGCCACGGAACTTGCGTACACGGAGTGTCTTCTCATTACCGTCTATTTCGCCATGTGTCATTTTGATATGCGTAGCACGGAGGTCGTCCATAGTGAATGCATTGACAACGAACGAGATGGTGGTTTCATTCTCCAACTCCATGTTTACAACCTGATGGTCGGTTACATCGTTGTCGCAGTGGTATACGCAGCGACCAAACTTGCCATTTTGCAGCTCCTCGTCAATGACATTATCAATAGTTTTGCCCTCGGGTACGTCGAAGTTGCGAATCCACTCTTTGCGCTCCTTATACAAATGAACAGCCGAATAGGGGCATGTAGTTTCCACCTGGCAGTTTATACAACGTGCGGCACTGCCCTCGGGAGCGTTCTTTTCACAGAACCAACGCAGAGACCCGAAAGAGCTTACCTTCTTACACTTTGAACCACCGATCCACAGCAGGAAATCGATATCATGGCAGCATTTGGCAATCAACATAGGATTGGTTTTGCTTGCCTTGCTCCACAAGCCGCGGACATAGCTGTGCGTCATGCGGTCGATGTTAATCTCTGCATAGTGGTTTATAGAGATTATCTCGCCCAATTCGCCCGACTCCACCAACTCCTTAATCTTCATGAAGTAGGGGTGGAAGCGGAGCACGTGGCATACACCTACGATGACACCCTTGCGCTTTGATGCCTCAAGAATATCGAGACACTCCTGCTTGGTCTGGGCAATAGGTTTCTCAAGGAGTACATGATAGCCAGCCTCGATTGCGCGCATGCAAGGTTCATAGTGCTTATCCTCGGGCGTTCCGATCAGAACTGCGTCGGCTTCAATGTGATTAGCGAAGAAATCATCGAAAGAAGAGAAACAAGCCTCAGCCGGTACGCCGAACTTATCGGCTACCAGTTTGCGACGTATCTCTACGGGCTCAACAATGCCGACTAATTTCAACCTCTCGGGATTGCGGACGGCATATTCGAGATATTTGTTGGTGCGGTTGCCCGCGCCAATGACAACAATTTTAACTTGTTGAAGGTTCATTTTGCGTAGTTGGTTAGTAAGTTTTGCGTTTATCCTTCAGCAAACACATTTTCCTCGCAAAGTTATACATATTTTGTCATTCTGCAAATTTTTTTTATATCAAATTGTTTCTTTCTGCGGAGTACTGTCTCTATGATAATAGCAATTGATGGGTCATGCTATTTCCATGTTTTTACTTTTGTTGGCTAAATGGTATAAAACTACGTTTCGAGAGCATATTTTATATATTTTTCTGTATATTTGCATTTATTTAGTTTAAAAATAGGTTATGAGCAACGAAACAAGAGCCTCTTTCGGAGGTAAATTGAGTGCAATATTGGTTGCCGCAGGTAGTGCAATCGGACTGGGAAGTATCTGGCGTTTCCCATATATGGCCGGCGAGCATGGAGGAGCCGCATTCTTATTGGTATATCTTCTCTGTGTATTTGTAGTGGGCATACCCGTTATGCTGGCGGAGTTCTCGGTAGGTCGTCGTACAAAGATGAATGCTGTGGGTGGTTATCGCTCATTGTCAAAGCCCTGGCGATGGCTGGGCTATTGCGGTGTATTGGGCGCACTCTTCATTTCGGGTTACTACTATATCGTAGCTGGCTGGTCGCTTGAGTATATGGTGAGTTCGTTTACCGGCTCGCTCTACTCATCACCTGATAGCTTTACCGACCAGTTTTCATCATTCCAGGCATCATGGCGACAGGTATTTTATACCTTTATTTTCATTCTGCTTACGCATCTGATTATTATCCGTGGTGTTGAGAAGGGTATCGAGAAGGCATCGAAGGTGATGATGCCTGCACTTTTTATCATTTTGATCATTATGGCAATCCGTGTTGCCTTTATGCCCGGAGCGTCGGAGGGATACCGTTTCTTCCTCGAGCCCGATTTCAGGGAGGCTTTCACTGCCAAGACCATCTTTATGGCAATCGGTCAGGCCTTTTTCTCTCTCTCGGTCGGTATGGGTTGCATGGTAACCTATGCATCCTATTTCAAGAAGGATAACAACCTTACAAGCACTTCGTTCAGCGTGGCTTTGCTCACTCTGCTTGTGGCGGTGCTGGCGGGTCTGGTAATCTTCCCCGCTGTGTTTAGTGCAGGTTTGCAGCCGTCGGAGGGAGCTTCGCTTATCTTCGTTACTCTGCCCGAGATTTTCAAGGATATGCCCTTTGCTTCGGCATGGTCGGTGGTATTCTTTGTGCTGCTTACTATGGCGTCGCTTACCTCTACCATCTCATTCCATGAGGTTTTGACAGCATATTTCCTTGAGGAGTATAATATCTCTCGTAAGGCTGCTACGCGCATTACCTCGGCTTTGTCGATGGCATTGTGTCTGCTCTCGCTTCTTTGGGTATTTGATATAAATGTATTGGATTTGCAGGGCGTCTCATTCTTTGAAATATTTGACTATACGACAGCCAATATCCTGATGCATCTGGGTGGTCTGTTTACATGTATCTTTGCTGCATGGAAGATGAAGCCGCAGTTTATGCGTGACGAGCTGACCAATTATGGTCAGATGCGTGGACGCGCATTCCCGCTCCTTTATTATACGTTGCGTTATGTGACACCTTTGCTTATTATCTATATCTTCCTTAAGAATCTGGGCATACTGTAGTGCTTTGGAATGATGATTGGTTGGGATGTAAGCTGAACAAAAATTTATGAGAATGAAGTGTTTATTGAAAATGACAATGGTTGTTGCGCTGCTGACACTGATGGCAGGCTGTTGCGCTTGCCGCAAGGGTAAGAATAATGTGGCTTTGCAGGGTACACAGTGGCAGTTGGTAAGAATGATGGGACGCGATCTGACGTTTGATAACGATAAGTTTGTATTCACATTCACCGATGGCGAGTTTGCGGGCATGGGCGCCTGCAACCGTATGATGGGACAATATGTAACATCGCTCACGGGAGCCATGACCTTTAAGGGACTGGCTTCGACCCGCATGATGTGCCCTGATTTGGCTCTTGAGACAGAGTTTGCGCAGATTCTTGAGCGTGCTACCCACTATGAGATTGACGGCGATATGTTGCTGATCCTCTCCAATGGTGAGATGCAGGCTGTCCTGCATGCCATAAACGCGAAATAGAGCATAGAGAAATATCATGAAAACCTCGACTTCGGTTGAGGTTTTTTATTTTGTTGCAGTGAAAATCTTATTGCAGACTAATTTAGTCATAACACTGATGTTGGTGTGAACTTAAAATAAGATTTTATGGCAAATGTAAAAATCAATTCAACCACCTTTCCTGGGACGCGAGAAAGGTGGCCATCTGCATTGATGCAGGACGGAAAGAGTTTAAGCGGCGATGTGTTGCGTTTTCGGCGGCTTTTAGCGGTGTTTAATAGCGGGGTGTCTAATTGCTCCTGCGGTGATGTCGGTGCCTTATTTTCGGGTCGAGAACGCGGAATATCGTTATTTGAGTTTTCTGAGGAGGTCGTTGCCTCGGTTCGTGCTGCAGGGAAGTATCGCACGGCAGAGACTTATAGCTCGGCGTTACGGAGTTTTCGTCGTTACATGATGGGGCGGGATGTGGGACTGAAGGAGATGGATTCCGATATGATGGTTGCCTATGAAGCCTATTTAAGGCGTGAGGGCGTGAGTGCCAATACTTCGTCGTTTTATATGCGTAATCTCAGAGCATTGTACAATCGTGCCGTTGAGAAGGAGCTTATCCCACCGCATAATCCGTTTCGACATGTCTATACGGGTGTTGATAAGACAACCAAGCGGGCGGTGTCGCTAGATGTCATACGGCAGATCAAGAAAATGGATCTCTCCTCTAATCGGTCTTTAGACTTTGCGCGCGATATGTTTCTCTTCTCGTTCTATACGCGAGGAATGTCCTTTGTCGATATGGCATATCTGCGCAAGAGCGATCTAAAGCAGGGAGTGCTGGTTTATCGACGTCGCAAGACGGGGCAGCAATTGATCGTAAAATGGGAGTCGTGCATGCAGGATATTGTCCGTAAGTACGATGTAGGAGCTTCGCCTTATCTTCTGCCTATTATCACTCGGCCGAATCAGGACGACAGGGGTCAATATTTGAAGGCTTCGCATATGGTCAATAGACACCTGAAGACTATCGGCAGGAGACTGAAGATTCCCATTCCGCTTACGATGTATGTGGCGCGCCACGCATGGGCGAGTATTGCCAGAAGCAAGAATGTGCCCCTGTCGGTCATCAGCGAGGGTATGGGGCACGATTCCGAATCCA
>JAFOXS010000081.1 GCA_017391665.1 Alistipes sp.
ATGGTCAAATACGGGCAGCTCGCTCATCTCGCCCGCCGTAACGGGAAATCCACACTGGAACATATACTGCACCATGCCCGTAGTCTTCAGACAAACCGACTTACCACCAGCATTGGGACCCGAGATAACGAGTATATGCTTCTCGCGATCGAGCTGCATATCCAGCGGTACAAGCTCCTTCTTCTCGCGCCTGAGAGTCTGCGCCAGCAGAGGATGAAACGCATGACGCAACACCAGACGGTCATCCAACGACACGATGGGCTTTCCTGCCATGTTCTCAATGGCCCAACGTGCCTTGGCACGTACAGCATCGATCTCAGCAAGATACTCGCCTGCCGATGCTATAGGCTCGGCATCGGGGCGCAGCTCCTCGGTAAATTCGGTCAAAAGACGCACAATCTCGCGACGCTCGGCATACTCCAGCTCGCGGAGCTGATTATTAAGCTCGACAATCTCTACGGGCTCTATATAAAATGTTTTACCCGTAGCCGACTCGTCGTGGATAAAACCACTGAGCTTACGCTTATTACCGGCCGATACCGGAATAACGGCCCTACCATCACGTATCGACACCATGGCGTCGGCATCGACAATACCGGCACGCTTTGCGTTGTTGAGCACCTGATTCAGGCGCTTGGTAACCTGTCCCTCATGCTCGCGTATGGCTCGACGTATCTGCAACAGCTCAGGCGAGGCGCCATCGCGAATCTCACCATCATCATCAACCAGCTGATTGATACGGCGCACCACATCGGGGAAGATGCATACTCGCTCGCTGCGCTTTCTTAGGCGTGGATACTGGCTCTCCGAGCGACTCATCACAAAACCGACCATATTGCCTACGGCGGTAAGCGCACGGCGCAGGACAACGACCTCCTCGGTAGTAAGGAATGTGCCCTCAACACCGATCTTTGCCACAATGCCCTCCATATCGGGGAACTCATCGCGCGGAGCATCGGGGTCGAGCATCAGAAGCGTACGCATCTCGTCAGCCGTCTCCTGCCGACGCTCAATCTCCGAGCGCGAGGTGGAAAACTTCTCTCCGAGAATAATATCTCGAGCCACCTGCATCGAACAGAGCGCGGCCACCTGCTCACGCACGCGGTCGAAACCTATCTTTTGTTCAAAATTAACGGGATAAATCATCTCCTGCTCCCGATTTATTCACCCTTCTTCAACTCCTTCATCTGCAGCTCGTACTCCTTTTCGGCCAACTCGTCGGCACGCTTGATGGCATGCTTCTCGGCCTTGGCTTTCGCCTTCTCAACCTTCTTTGTGGGGTTGGCTCCGAACACAGATATATTGATGTATCGATGGGGGTTCTCCTTCAGATCCTCCAACAGGGTTGAAAGGTTATCACTTGCCGATGTAAGGTTATCGTACAACTCCTTATCGTTAAGCAGTTTACCCACGCTGCCATTCTCCTGCTCGATAGTAGAGAGGATGCTATTGATATGACCAACAACGCTCTCCAGCTCAGCCGCGAAATCCGACTCAACCAACTCCGTAGAGAAGCTGTTAAGATTATCAATGATGCCACCAACGGCATCGGCATTATCGCCCAGACTCTTCGAGAACTTG
>JAFOXS010000254.1 GCA_017391665.1 Alistipes sp.
GGCACTGCCCAGAACGGTGCGTGCACCGTAGAACGATGCGAGCATGATGGCCACATCGCGTCCCTGATAGCGGGGTGCCGTATCGCTCTGCTTATAGCTTGAGTCGTGCTCCTCGTCCACCACAACGAGCTGCAGATGATGTAGCGGCAGGAACAGAGCCGAGCGGGCTCCGATGACGAGTTGTCCGCCTTCGCCGTGCAGCAGTCTGAGGTATGTCTCCGTACGGCGGCGTGGCGTGAGGCGCGAATGATAGGCCTCCACACGCGAGCCGAAGACACGCTCCATGCGGTCGATGAGTTGCGAGGTAAGGGCAATCTCGGGCACCAGCATCAGCACATCGCCGCCACGGGCGAGCACCTCACCTATAAGATTCATATATATTTCGGTCTTTCCCGAGCCTGTAACGCCCTGCAGAAGATGCACCCCTCGGGTGAAGCGTATCTCACTGGCCACACGCTGCTGCTCGGGGGTAAGTTCGGGCAGCGAAAAGGCTATGTTTGCGCCACGCTCCACCGCGCGTTCGCGCTCCACAACCTCGATATATCCACCCTTGCGCAGGGCGGCAATCTGTGCCGAATCGCAATCAATCAGACGACGTGGCAACTCGCCTGCAGAATTGCACTGCGTGCTGTCGAATGAGAGAATCTGCCTTAACACCTCACTACGGCGCGGTGCTCGACGGCTGATGCGGTCGCACTCCTCGCTCAACGCTTTCTTATCGCGCCACTCAGCAGAGAGCGAAAGATATGTCTCCATGCGCGGGCGGAACTCATCGCGCAAAAACTCCTCGGCAGATGAGCCCTGCGGCTTGATGAGCGAGGGCAGAGCCACACGCATCACCTCGCCTATGGTACACATATAGTAATCGGCAATCCACTCCCACAAGCGGCGACCCTGCTCATTGAGCAGCGGACGATCGTAGAGGCGGCGACCAATGGGTTTGATGCGTTTTACGTTGGGACGCTCATCGTGCAGACGCCACACGATGCCCGTATAGATATTCCTCGGGCCAAACTGCACCGCCACGGCATCACCCTCACGCAGAGCATCGCCCTCCGCACCTTCGGGCACAGAGAAACAGTAGGCTGGCTGCGCCAGCGGCAGGACTATGTCGGCAAAACGGCTCATTTAAGACCAAAGGTACGATTTATTTACAAGAAAATCGGCCCCGACCTCCATTTTTTGCGCTACAATCGCTACATTTGCATACAAGACAGAGCAAAGAGTATGATATACCCCTGGGGCGATACGCGCCGCTTCAACTCCTATGCGGCACATTTCAAGCGCACGTTCGGCCACCGAATGCAGAAGGTGACTGTGAACGCCGGCTTCACATGCCCCAATCGCGACGGGTCGATCTCGACGGGTGGCTGCACATTCTGCAACAATGCAGCCTTCACACCTTCGTACTGCGACCCGCAGAAGAGCATCACCGAGCAGATCAACGAAGGTGTGGAGTTTCACCGCCGCCGCTACCGCACAGCCGAGCAGTATCTGGCATATTTTCAGTCTTTCTCGAATACTTATGCATCGCTGGAGCGGCTGCGCGAGTGTTATGATGAGGCGCTGGCGCATCCCGCCGTTGCGGGTATTGTCGTGGGCACACGTCCCGACTGCGTAGATGAAGGGAAACTCGACTACTTCGCCTCTCTTGCCAAAGAGAAGTACGTCACCATTGAGTATGGCGTGGAGTCGTGCTACGACCAGACACTTGCCCGCATCAACCGAGGTCACGACTTTGCCACAGCCGAGCGCGCCATACGCCTGACGGCCGAGCGAGGCATTCACTGCGGAGCACACTTTATCCTCGGACTGCCGGGCGAGAGCGACGAGATGTTGATTGATCAGGTGCAGATGATTAACTCGCTGCCGCTCACAACCGTAAAGTTTCACCAGCTGCAACTTTTTCGTGGAACAGCGCTTGCCGAGGAGTACGACCAGCACCCCGAGCAGTTCCGTTTCTGGAGCGTGGAGGAGTATATCGACCTCTTTATCGAGATTCTGCGCCGACTGCGTCCCGACATTGTCGTGGAGCGATTTGCCGGCGAGGCACCACCCCGCTATCACCACACCCAAGGGTGGGGTCTGGTCAGAAATGAGACTCTCCTTGCAATGCTCGACAAAAGATTGGAGGAGAAAAATTCCTACCAAGGAGAATTTTTTAATATATTTTAATATATTTGCGGCCGCAAACGTAGCGCTAACTTTTAGTAATGCGTTTCGACCTTTTAGGTTACAATTTATAAGTGGTTAGGTTATGAATTTATCATTTTCAAAAGTTGCCATAGGCTTCAAGGAGTATCTCCTGATGACCATCGGCATGTTCCTGTACGCATTCGGTTGGGTTGCGTGCGTAATGCCTGCCGGAGGTATGGGTGGCGGAGCGACAGGTCTATCTATGATTTTCAATGCGCTCTTCCCAGCCATCTCGATCGGTACATTCGTATTTGTCATCAACGCCCTGCTGCTTATCGCGGCGGGTTTTATCGTGGGATGGAACTTCGGCATCAAGACCATCTACTGCATCGCCGTGCTGTCGGTAGCGATGGATGTGGTGGGCATAGTTGTCCCTGAAAATATTCTGGCCATCTACACCGCCAACATCGACTCGCACAATATCCTGCTCGTAATTCTGGGTGCCGTACTGGCGGGAACAGGTGTAGCGCTGAGCTTCAGCCAGGGTGGTTCGACAGGTGGCACGGATATCGTGGCAATGATTATAAATAAGTACAAAATAATCAGTTACGGCAAGATCGTGATCTCGAGCGATTTCTTCATCATCGGTAGCTCGCTCTTCCTTGCCACAGACCTTGCAACGGGTATCGCAACCGTTATCTACGGTTATATCATGGTGGCCGTATTCGGTTATACGGTCGATCTGATTCAGTCGGGTAACCAGCAGTCGAACCAGATATTCATCATCTCGCCGAAGTATGAGGCCATTGCCGATGCCATCATCACCGAGGCACGACGCGGTGCCACAATCATCGACGGCAAGGGCTGGTACACCAAGGCCGATTGCAAGATTGTGATGGTCGTTTGCCGCAAGCGCGACGCATCGGGCATACTGAAGATTGCACGCCGCATCGACGAGAACGCCTTCATCACGATGGGTTCGGTCATGGGTGTATATGGTCAGGGATTCGAGGCGCTGAACAAACTTTAGTCGAATCGTTACAATTCATAATTATGCTCTCAATAGGTATTAAAAAGCCTGCTGAGAGCATTTTTATACACTATGATCAAATATTTTTTCATGATTATTGCATATTATTAAAATTTTTTCAATACCTTTGTTTCAGATTGTAACCTCCACTGCGGAGGTTTTTCAACCTTAAACTGAAAATTAAAACGAAAGGAATAAAGTTATGAAGAATTATTTTGATCTTACGGGACAGGTTGCCGTAGTTACGGGAGCCTCGGCAGGTCTGGGTCTGCAGATGGCTAAGGCCTTTGCCAATCAGGGTGCTAATCTGGTACTGCTTGCACGCCGCATGAATCTTCTGGAGGAGAATGCCAAGGCTATCAGCGAGGAGTTTGGCGTAGAGGTGTTGCCCGTAGCTTGCGATATTACAAATACAGAGATGGTACAGGCAGCCGTAAAGGCTACAATAGAAAAATTTGGTCGTGTGGATATTCTGGTTAACAACGCCGGTACGGGTGCTGTGGCCAATGCCGAGGATATTACCGACGAGCAGTTCAAGCACGAGATGCAGATCGACATGTTCGGCACATTTGTATGCGCGCGCGAATTTGGTAAGGAGATGATCAAGGCGAAGTATGGCCGCATCATCAACATCGCTTCGATGTATGGTCTGGTGGGTAACATGATCGTGGGTAGCGCTCCCTACCACGCAGCCAAGGGTGGTGTGGTGAACCTCACACGCGCGCTGGCAGCCGAGTGGGGCAAGCATGGCATCACGGTAAACTCAATCTGCCCGGGTTACTTCTACACCGATCTTACAACCGCCACACTGGACAGCGACTACTTCCAGGCTATCGCCAAGAGCAACATCCCGTTGCAGCGCTACGGCAAGGCTGGCGAGCTGGACTCGTGCGCTATCTTCCTCGCAGCTCCCACGAGCACCTATGTCAATGGTCAGAATATTGCCGTTGATGGTGGTTACACCTGCGTATAAAGCAGCATGCATACATATAAATAAAAATAGGTTGCCCTACGGGAC
>JAFOXS010000041.1 GCA_017391665.1 Alistipes sp.
CTGGCGTGGCCTTCTACACCATTGGTCAGAAGCGCGGCTTTGAGTGCGAACTCAGTGGCGTGGCTGTAGTTGGTATCGATGCTGCGATGAATAGAATCATCGTAGGCAAGGATGCTGAACTATATCATTCAACGCTTGAAATAAACGATTGTAACATCGTTGACAAAGAGGAGTTTATGCAAGCTAACGATGTACGTGTGGTGATACGTGGCATAGGCCGTAACCCCGAGGAGTATATGCATCGGGCCGAGCCTGCGGGTGAAGGTTATCGCATCCATCTCAGCGATCCGGCATGGGCTCCAGCTGCTGGTCAGCCGGTAGTGTTTTATCGCCAAAATCGTGTTATTGGCGGTGGAATCGTTGAGCGTTATTATTAATTTTGTATATTTGCGCCATTAAAATCTGTAATACAAAACCCGAAACGATGAATATTGTAAAACGATTATACGACTGGATGCTCTCATGGGGCAACTCACGCTGGGGAGCTTTGGCTCTCTTTCTCTTTGCACTTGCCGAGTCAAGCTTCTTCCCCATTCCGCCCGATGTATTGCTTATCGCACTGTGTTTGGGTGTTACATCGCGTTCGTTTCGCTATGGTGCCATCTGTCTTACGGGCTCTATAGTGGGTGCTATGATAGGTTATGCTATCGGTTTCTTCTGCTGGCAAAATACCGCTGGCGAATACACCGCACTGGCCAACTGGTTCTTTGCCCATGTGTTCTCGCTGGAGAGTTTTCTTAGCGTTGGTGAGCTGTACGACAAGTATAACTTCTGGATTGTCTTTACAGCCGGCTTTACCCCTCTGCCCTATAAGATCTTCACCATCACGGGAGGTCTGTTCCACATCAACTTTGCGATGTTCATCTTCGCATCGATCATCTCGCGAGGCTTGCGTTTTATGCTTATCGCCGCGCTGATATGGAAGTTCGGTGCGCCGATTAAGACTTTCATTGACAAGTATTTCAACCTTCTGGCAATAGCATTTACGGTGCTATTGATCGGTTCGTTCTTCTTGGTGGGTAAATTCTTGTAACGATGCGTAGGTTTTTTCTCATAGGTCGCACTTTGGGCCACTCGTTCTCGGCTCGCTACTTCGCGGAAAAGTTCGCTCGCGAGGGGCTTGCTAATACTTGCCGCTACGATCTGTGTGAAATACCTGAAATAGAGGCCTTGCCCGAGCTCATCCGCTCGATGGAGGGTGTTGTGGGTTTTAATGTGACTATTCCCTACAAGCAGCAGATCATACCCTACCTTACGGATATGAGTGCCGAGGCACGTAATATCGGAGCGGTAAATTGCGTGAAGGTTGCAGCCGATGGCTCGATGGTTGGTTACAATACCGATGTGGATGGTATCCGTTTGTCGCTCGATGAATTGTTGGGCGGATGTGACGTCGATGCAGCCCTGGTGCTTGGAACAGGTGGCGCATCGCAAGCGGTGCAGTATGTTTTGGCCGAGCGCAACATACCCTACTCTATCGTATCGCGCGACAAGACAAAGGGAAATCTCACATATGAAGAGTTGGATGAGCAGGCGATCGCCTCACACCATCTTGTCATCAACTGCTCTCCCGTAGGCATGTATCCACACCACGGGGAGGCTCCCGCCATACCCTATCATCTGCTGACGGCGGAGCACTACATGTTTGATCTGGTGTATAATCCCGAGTGCACACTCTTTATGGAGCGTAGCGCAGAGCGTGGTGCGCATACGCTGTCGGGCCTCAGGATGCTCTATGCCCAGGCCGAAAAAGCGTGGAAGATATGGAACGAGTAATCTACTCGGCTGAGTAAGCTTCCAGAATCTCCTGCACGCGTGCCTTATCCTCGCTTCTGATGACGAGCTCGGCTGGCATGATTCCCGTAGGATATAGTGTCGACATGATCTCATTGCGAATCATCGACCATATACCTTCACTATCCAAAATCGACTTATCCCACTGCGCTTCATTGACTGAATCGTAGGCTCTCACTACAATTAAATTCTCCTCGTTCATGGCAATCGATATTTAGGGTTTACTCGCCCACGGGCACAGGGCCCGTAGCGATTCTAAACAAAGTTAGTTATTTTGTTGATAACTTGCAATGAGTAAACCAAAATATTCGGCTTTTTATATTTATATTTGTATGGAGGTTGCAGGCGGCCTTGGGCTGCAAATATAACACATTGTAAATCACCATGAAACGAGCAGTTGCTATCATATCTGTCATAGTGCTGGTTGCCTATATGGCCATCAGCGCCGTCATGCTTTCACGACATGGCTATCTGGGTGGTGGAGCCACGCTCCGCAGCGAGCAGATGGTCTATGCCGACAGCGTAATTGAGAAGGCCATCGCCGATGGCGAGTTTCCCGGAGCAGTGCTCTGCGTTGTGCGCCGTTCATTGGATGGCGAGTCGATGGGACGTGTGCTTTATAAGAAAGCATATGGCAATCGCCAGACAGTCGCTGGCCGTAACGCTGCGGGTGAGTGGATTGCCGACACCCTGCCAATGACTACGGATGCCGTGTTCGACCTTGCGTCGCTGAGCAAGAGTGTGGGTACTACGCTGGCATTTATGACACTCGTAGAGCGTGGTCAGGTGCGCCTCTCGGATAATGTGTCGCAGTATATTCCTGGTTTCAAGCCTTGGGAGAGTAAACCCGAGCGCCGAGGCGAGAGTATTGAGCGAGTGCCTATTACCATCAAGCATCTGCTGACCCACACGTCGGGTCTGCCAGCGGCGATACATGTTCCCAGTTTCTTGAAGCGATACGAGGAGTGGGGAGATCCCATGCAACAAAATCTTCGCGATTCGCTCATCACTTATCTTGCTACGGAGGCTGACAGATTATCACGACCCGAAGAGGTGATGCGATATAGTTGCCTGAATTTTATTACGTTGCAGGCTATAATCGAAAGTGTCACAGCACAGCGTCTTGATCACTATGCCGAGCGAGAGATTTTCGCTCCCATGCAGCTCAAGAATACATGGTACAACCATATTGACGAGCCCAAGCCCTACGCCGATAGCACGCACATCGCTCCGACCGAGGTGCTGGAGGATGGCACGCTACTCTATGGCCAGGTGCACGACCCGACGGCTCGCATCGTAAATCGTGGTGTGTCGGGCAATGCCGGTCTATTCTCTACGGCTGATGATCTGGCCGTTGTAGCCTCGATGCTGATGAATGGCGGCGTAATACGCATCAACAAGGATGGTCTGCAGGGCCGTGTAGGTGCTGATGAGCGCATAAGAATACTCTCCGAGGCTACTATAGAGAGCCTGATGCATGCTCCCAAGGGGTTGGATGAGCATGGTCGCACGCTGGGCTGGGTTGATGGTCGCTTTGGCGATCTGGCATCGGACGAGAGCATCAACCATACGGGCTATACGGGCACTTCGATAACTATTGACCAGGAGAATGGCGTGGCCGTAATCCTGCTCACCAACCGTGTGCATCCGGTGGATGACGGTTCGCTTGCACGCACCCGTGCAACGGTGGAAAACATTGTATTGGCAGCATTGGATAATTAATTTACAGAACAGATTATGCAGGATTTCGTACATCTTCATGTGCATTCGCAATATTCGATTCTCGACGGTCAGGCGAGCATCCAGAAGTTGGTGGATAAAGCCATCGACGATGGGATGCGTGGCATTGCTATTACCGATCACGGAAACATGTTCGGCATAAAGGAGTTCTGGAACTACGTCAAGAAGAAGAACGGGGCTCGTCGCGACAAGCTGAAGCAGACCTCGGCCGCTATTGCTGCATTGCAGGAGGTGGCTGATCGTGGCGAGGCAACCGAGGAGCAACTGACCGAGCTTGCACGTTTGAAGGCGGAGTACGACTCGCTGCCGAAGGAGGATTTCAAGGCTATTATCGGTTGCGAGGTCTATGTCGCACGTCGTGGTCTGCAATACAAGGAGGGTAAGCAGGATCAGAGCGGATGGCACCTTATTCTGCTTGCGAAGAATAAGACAGGATATAAGAATCTCATAAAGATCGTATCAAAGGCGTGGACAGAGGGATTCTATATGCGTCCGCGAACAGACCACGCTGAGTTGGAGAAATATCACGAAGGCCTGATTTGTTGTTCGGCCTGCTTGGGAGGCGAGATTCCCAAGAAGATTGAGGCTGGTGACCTTGCAGCTGCCGAGGAGGCTGTGCGCTGGCATAAGTCACTCTTTGGTGATGATTATTACCTCGAGCTTCAGTTGCACAAAGCCACTGTTGAGCATGCTAATCACGAATTCTACCCCCAGCAGAAGGTGGTAAACAAACATCTGATTGAATTATCTCAGAAGTTAGGTGTTAAACTTGTCTGCACCAATGATGTTCATTTTGTTGACGAGGCTCACGCCGAGGCACACGACCGCCTTATCTGTCTCTCCACGAGCAAGGATCTGGACGATCCGAAGCGTATGATCTACTCGAAGCAGGAGTGGATGAAGACACGCGCGGAGATGAATGCCATCTTCGAGGATGTGCCCGAGGCGTTGTCGAATACGGTGGAGATATGCAACAAGGTGGAGGCCTACTCTATCGACCATGCACCTATTATGCCCACGTTCGAGATTCCCGAGGAGTTCGGAACCGAGGATGGCTATCGTGCACGCCTTACGGAGGAGGATCTCTTCAACGAGTTCACACGCGACGAGAATGGCAACGTAGTGATGGAGGAGGCCGAGGCACACAAGAAGATCGAGAAACTGGGCGGCTACGACAAGCTGTATCGAATAAAGCTTGAGGCCGACTATCTGGCATATCTTACCTTGGAGCGTGCCAAGCAGCGCTATGGCGACCCGCTGTCGGACGAGGTGGCTGAGCGACTGAAGTTCGAGTTGCACATCATGAAGACGATGGGTTTCCCGGGTTACTTCCTCATCGTGCAGGACTTCATCTGCGCCGCACGTGAGCAGCTGGATGTGTCGGTGGGTCCGGGTCGTGGATCGGCGGCAGGATCGGCTGTGGCCTACTGTTTGGGTATTACGCAGATTGACCCTATTAAGTATGACTTGCTGTTTGAGCGTTTCTTGAATCCCGACCGTATATCGCTTCCA
>JAFOXS010000093.1 GCA_017391665.1 Alistipes sp.
AAGCAGAGTCGGTCAAGAAAGGATTGGCGGCTGCTCCCGAATGCGAGATAGAAGGAGATGCTAATCCTACACTCATCGTTCGTAACACACTCGGACGTGAAGTTTTAATGGTTTATTTTGATTGGATTTATGAAAACAACGAACGACCTCAAATTACTTATCGAGGAAAATAAGATCAATATCAAGGTCTTAACCTCGGAAATCGGCGAGCTTTACAAAGTTACTCCGTACACCGATAGAGTAGCAAAGCAAGTGAAGGATAAGTACAAAAAGATAGAGAAGGCGCAGGATAAGATAGCTGAATTACGTCAATCTATTGTCTATCTCGAATCTACCCCCCCCCACGGAATTTTGGCGAGCTACGAGGCCTGCAAAGAGCGATTATCGGCTATCGAGCGTGAGATTAGCAGTGTAGAGGGTAAGGAGATGAAGGCGGCTATACGCTCCAACCGCGGGTACAGCAAAGCAAAGGCCGATTTTTTAAGAATGAGTTTTTTAGTTAATTAGCTATGAGAGTAATTACGCAAATTTACAGTACGCTTCCGCCTATTACCACGAAAGTAGAATTTATGGATAATGAAGGCTCTATATTCAAAGGTACTATTCAGGTAGATATGGCTGGGCATTATGCGTATCTCGAAGAGGGTGGTTATTCTTCTTTTGAGCAGATGGTAAAATGGAGATTTAGAAAGTAAAGATGAGGGAGTTATATGAAATTCTATCAATTAAATGATTGCGATGTATTCATTAACCTATCCCTAATTGCAGAGATTGACAAAGCGGTGAACGAGGTTACTATGGCCGACGGGTCAAAGTGGATGCTTTCAGACCACGATATTAACGAGATACTCAAAGAAATAAAGAAACTATGACACTTAACGAATACCAAGAGCAGGCGATGACGACCTGCACGGCCTCATCGGACAACGACACCTACGCACTCTTTCAGTTACCTGCCGAAGTGGGAGAACTGATGGATAAGGTTGCGAAGGCACGCAGAAAAGAGATTATCACCTTCGTAGGTGATATTATGTACCCCTACAAGAACGGCATCCAAGATGGTGTTCACACACTCGAATACGAAGAGTTCAAGGAAGGCATGTTCAAGGAACTTGGCGACATCATGTGGTCGTGCGCTCAAATTGCCAAGCGTATGGGCTGGACTCTGGAAGAGGTGGCGCAGATGAATCTCGACAAGTTAGCAGACCGCGCCAAGCGAGGCAAGATAATCGGGGAGGGGGATGATAGATAACCCCTCCTAAAAACGGCCTCCGTGACCGATTTTTCGTTCTTTGATATTTAAGACAAACAATGAACAAGCATGACATCATCGAACGGCTTGCGTCCGAGCGTGTGGTTGAGCGCATCGTCCAAACGGTGTGCAAGATCAAGCGCACCGAGCTTGAAGACCTCGCGCAGATGATTTACGAAGCCATGCTCCTCTACGACGAGAAGAAGATCGTGAGCCTTTACACCAAAGGCCAAATAAACTACTTCATCGTCAGAATAGCGCAGAATCAGTATTACTCGAACACCTCGAAGTTTCACGCGCTTTTCCGCAAGGAGCAACGAGGCCACGTTGATGCCAGCTTGTTCGCCAACACCATAGCCGATGAATGACATACAGCGCATTCGAGGAGACTACCTGCCGAGTGCCGACATATTCCGAGACGAACGGCCGAAGGTAGCCAAGAGCAAGCAGGCCGTCGCAAAGCTCACTCCAACCGACCAAGCGATCTTCATCTGCTATTGCGAGGATCGCTCGTTGCAGAAGGTGGCCGACCGATTCAAGGTCAGCAAGGCGTACATTCACAAAATTATTTCAAGAATAAGAAAAGAGATCAAGAGCAACCTATGACCTATTACCGAATCCTCCAGCTATGCCTCTGCATCGTGCTGGTCATCGACATATCGGGTGCGGTGGAAAGCCTCCGATCATTCGTCGGAAAATGGCTACAAGCCCCAGCCGAACGAGTACGGCTCAAGCCCCTCGATTGCTCGAAGTGCATGACCGTATGGTTAGGCCTCGGCTATGCGCTGATTGTTAGAGAGCTGACGCTGTCGGTCGCACTCTACACCCTGCTGTTGGCCGTGATGACGCCCAACCTCGCAACCCTTATTTGTATCACAATCGAGGCGGTGCGCAACCTCCTCGACAAAATTTTCAGAACAATATGCTAACACCCGAAGAAATGCACGCGCTCAAGCCGTACCGTGAGCACCTCCGACACGCGCAGTCGGACTTCATGATAAACCCAGGGCGCGAGGCCATCCGCCTGATGGATGCCATCTACCGACGAGCGACAGGCACGAAGCTGAAAACCGATTCAACGTGCGGTGCCTGCATCCTCAATATCCTAAAGCGATTAGGGAGGCTTTATTTCGATCGTGAAGCAAAAGCCAACACCGAGTTCGCAACAAAGGCCGAAAGGCCAAAGAAACGCAGAAAAACAGCCAAAGAATAGAGACTATGGAACACAAGAAGATTAGACTATCGAAACTCGTTGCCAATAATGGCCAAATCGAGGGCGTGCCGAAGAATCCGCGCCAATGGACAAAGGATGATGTGGAGAAGCTCAAAGCAAGCATCGAGGAGACCCCCGAATTGCTGTAGGCTCGCGGTTGCATCGTCTATCCGTTGGGCGATAAATTCGTAGTGCTTGGCGGTAATATGCGCCTCACGGCTTGCAAACAGCTCGGGCACAAAGAGGTGGATTGTGTGGTGCTGGATGCTGACACCTCGGCCGAGAAGTTGAAGGAGATCGTCATCAAGGACAACGGCTCGTTCGGTGCTTGGGACTTCGATATGTTGGCAAATGAGTGGGACGATCTTCCGTTGGCTGATTGGGGCGTGCCTGTTCCCGTATTTGAGGAGGAAGAGGAGAAGAAGGAAGCCGTAGAGGATGACTTCGACGAAGAGAAAGACCATATCGAGGTGCGTTGCAAGCGTGGCGACATTTGGCAGTTGGGCGACCACCGTCTAATGTGTGGCGATTCCATTGATTTAGAGGATGTTAAAAAATTGATGGGGGGGGATTGCTGATATAGCATTTTCTTCTCCGCCGTACAATGCTGGTTTTGGCGCGAATTTAACCAAAGACAATGGAAGGTCTAAATACATAAATGGCGACGACAATATGGGAGTGTCGGAATATATAGACTTCTTGTCTTCATACATCGAAAATGCGAATAAGCATTCACGATACAACTTCGTCAATATTCAAATGTTGGCGAACAATAAACACGCTCTTTTGTTTGTGATACATCAAAATGTACAAAATCTTGCAGATGTCGTTATTTGGGACAAAACACGTTCCCAGCCGCAGCTGGCTGGGAACGTGTTGAATAGCGAGTTTGAGTTTGTTTTTGTTTTTTCAAACAAAGGCAATAGGGCAATCGGCACAATCCCGTTTCACGGCACGCTAAAAAACATTGTACATATTCCACCGACACGAAATGAATATAGCGAAATGCACAATGCGGTATTCCCCGTTGATCTTCCGTTTTGGTTCGTCCAAAATTTTGCAAGGGAGAGCGTTTTGGATTTGTTCGGTGGTACGGGAACAACCCTTATCGCAGCTGAACAGCTTGGTCGTAAGGCCTACCTTATGGAACTCGATCCGCACTATTGCGATGTTATCATTGCTCGGTGGGAGAAATTGACGGGAAAGACAGCAATAAAAATCTCATAGCCTATGAAACACTAAAACCGAGGAGCAGGGGGC
>JAFOXS010000305.1 GCA_017391665.1 Alistipes sp.
ACATGCCAGAGTCCCGAAGAGGAGGGATTTATAGTAATTCTTGCCATATTATTTTATAAGTTTTTTGCTCTGCTTAACCTTCATCCACATCAGAGCGGAGAGTACAAGTGTAGTCACCGCACCAAGCATGTAGGCCAGTGTCGTGGCACCCAGGCCAACGAACTGATCCGACACGAAGACAAAGGTCGAACAGATAAGGGTCATGAAAATTGCTGGCGGCAGTGCCACCCATATATTGCGGCCACGCTCGCGCAGATAGACAACAATCATCCACAGCGTCACCACCGACATAGCCTGATTGGTCCAGGCAAAGTAGCGCCAGATGATATCGAAATCGACAAAAAGCAGCACCGTGCCGATAACAAACAGGGGCAGGCTGACCATCAGTCGCTTCAGGATGCTGCGCTGCTCAATGTGCAGCACGTCGGCAACGATGAGTCGTGCCGAACGGAAGGCCGTATCGCCCGATGTGATGGGGGCTGCAACGACACCCAGCAGGGCCAGTACAGCACCCACCTTACCCAGCGTAGTGTTGGCAATGGTATTGACCGCCCACGCAGCGTTATTGCCATGCTCGGCAAGAGCTGCCGCAAGCGACTCGGGGCCATGGAAGAAGGCCATGCCGATAGCCGCCCAGATTAGGGCTATGACAGATTCAGAAATCATAGCTCCATAGAATACCACACGGCTCTCACGCTCGTTGTTCATGCAACGGGCCATAAGCGGCGACTGCGTAGCATGGAAGCCCGATATGGCACCACAAGCGATGGTGATGAAGAGCGTTGGCACGATGGGCATGGTCTCTGCACTGGGATGGAAATTGCGAAGCGTAGCGAAAGTTAAATCGGGAATAGTGTATTCGCCAAAGAGCAACACCGCCAGTAGTCCCAGCGCCATGATGATAAGCGCTGCGCCGAAGAGGGGGTACACCTTGCCGATGAGTTTATCGATGGGCAGCATCGTAGCAATGAAGTAGTAGAAAAGAATAATGGCTACCCACCACCAATAGGAGACAGCGGGCACCATCTCCACCATGATGCTTGCAGGCGAACGCATAAAGACAACACCCACCAAAATGAGCAGCACCATAGATATAACGCGCATGAGTTGCAGCATGCCACTACCCAGATAGCGGCCTACGATCTCGGGCAGGCTCAGGCCATCGTTTCGCAGCAGAATCACTCCCGACACATAGTCGTGCATAGCACCCACGAAGATACCTCCCAGCGTAATCCACAAAAAGGCCACGGGGCCGAAACAGGCACCCATAATGGCACCGAAGATGGGGCCTACACCCGCAATGTTGAGCAGTTGTATAAGGAAGGTGCGCCAGCGCGGCATGGGGATATAATCAACCCCGTCGTAGAGCGCAGCAGAGGGGACCGTTGCCTTCTCGTCAATCTGGCAAACCCAGTCGAGATAGGCTCCATAGAGGAAGTAGGCTGCAACGAGTGCAATAAGACAAATCAGGAATGTAATCATAGTGTTTTTCGTATTTTGGTTAAATATGCAGTATTTTCAGCTATATATGCAGAAAAAATGCAATCTATACTGCAAATATACAAAAATAATTCTTTCTTTTTACAAAATAACGTATATCTTTGCATTCCACAATAGCGTCAAATTACGCAAGCTAAAAATCATAATATAAATACTAACTAAAACGAAAGAAAAGATGAAGAGAGTAATTTTATCGCTGCTTGCCGTCGTGATGATGGGCGGTGGCGTCGCATTTGCGCAGAACAGCCTCTCGGCCGAGCTCGCCTACAAGGTAAAGAACGAGGGTTTTGCCAAGTCAAAGGTTGAGGAGATGGCTCAGTTTATGACCGACGATATGGGTCCCCGTTTGGCTGCATCACAGCTCAAACTGCGTGCCGAGAAGATGGTCGTAGAGTATTTGAAGGAGATGGGTCTGTCAAATCCCCGTGTCGAGTATGCTTTCGACTTTGCGAAGGGCGGCTGGGATAACGAGATGAACTACGTGGCAATGACTGCCCCCTACTACACCAGCTTTGCAGGTAACCCCAAGGCGTGGTCAGGCAGCACCAACGGCCTTGTGAAGGGCGAGGTAGTGCTTATCGAGGCACAGAGTGTAGCCGACCTGGACAAGTATAAGGGTAAGCTCGCAGGCAAGATCGTATTGATGCCCGTGACTCAGACCTACCAGATGAACTTCAACCCCCTGGCAACACGCTTTACCGAGGAGGAGCTGGAGGTTCTGGCACAGGATCCCCGTCCCACATCAAACAGCCGCATCCCCTCTATCAGCCGCGCAGCATCTATGGCATCACGCGAGTTGCAGAC
>JAFOXS010000339.1 GCA_017391665.1 Alistipes sp.
CCCCGAGGCTGATGTCAGGAATGTAGGACGGAAGATGTAGTAGATTGCGATAGAAGCGATCAATGCTACACAAGCCACTGCGAATGAGAAGTGGTAAGCATCGTTGCCAGAGAAGCCGAGAGATGTCTCAGCCCACTCCTTGATCTCTACGGCTGCGGTAGGTGCAAACAAGGCACCGATGTTGATAGCCATGTAGAAGAGCGAGAATGCAGAGTCGCGCTTGTCGGCATACTTGGGATCGTCGTACAGATTACCCACCATTACCTGCAAGTTACCCTTGAAAAGACCTGTACCAACGCTGATGAGAACCAATGCTCCGAGCATTGCAACCATAGCCAGAGTGTCGCCACCCAGGGGCACAGAGAGCAGCAGATAACCTGCAAACATAATGGTAATACCGATTGTTACCATACGGCCGAAACCGAACTTGTCGGCCAAGATACCACCGATCAACGGCATGAAATATACCAAGCCGAGGAAGGTAGAGTAGATTGTGCCTGCCAGACCAGCATCGAGGCCGAAGTTAGCACGCAGGAAGAGTGCGAACACAGCCACCATGGTGTAGTAGCCGAAGCGCTCACCCGTGTTGGCCAATGCCAGGGCAAACAAACCTTTAGGATGTCCTTTGAACATAAGTTTAAGTTATTTATTAGTTAATAATCGAATTGTTTCATAACAATTTGGACAAAGATACGCAAAAAAATCGTATATTTGTGTATAAACTAACTTTTTCTCTATGCAGAACGTAAAACCTATACTGCCCGTGGTTGCCGCCGATGAGTGGTTGCAGCCCGTAGCCGATAAGATGTGGGATCGTCACGAGCGCTACCTTCAGCGTATGCACGCCATCGAGGGACAGGCATCTTCGATCGTTGATTATGCCAATGGCTACCGCTACTATGGCTGGCAGTGGGACGATACGCTCCAGGGGTGGTGGTTCCGTGAGTGGCTGCCCGAGGCCGAGGATGTCTTCATCTTTGGTGACTTCAACTCGTGGCAACGCACGCAGCTGCGTCTTGACCGTGGGCAGGGTGGTGTGTGGCAGATATTCCTGCCCGAGGCTATGTATGGCCACCTTTTGACGCACGGCTCATTGTATAAACTCCACGTTCACGGACGCAATGGCTGGCACGACCGCATACCTGCCTACGCAACGCGTGTGGTGCAGGATGAGGCGTCGAAGAACTATACCGCCCAATTCTGGAATCCAGTCGAGCCCTACAAGTGGAAGGATACTGCTTGGCAGGGAGCTCAGAAGGAGAATCTTCTTATCTATGAGGCTCACGTTGGTATGGCTCAGGAGGAGGAGAAGGTCGGCACTTACGTTGAGTTTCGCGATGAGGTGCTGCCTCGCATCGCCAAGGCGGGCTACAACGCCGTACAGCTGATGGCCATTGCGGAGCATCCCTACTACGGCTCGTTTGGTTATCATGTGTCGAATTTCTTTGCGCCATCGTCTCGCTTCGGCACGCCCGAGGAGTTAAAGTCGCTTATCGACACGGCGCACGGAATGGGTATTGCCGTGATAATGGATCTGGTGCATGCCCACTATGTGAAGAATATGAATGAGGGATTGCTTGATCTCGATGGTTCGGATCACCACTACTCAAAGGCGGGCGATGCGGGCTATCAGCGCTACTGGGATTCGATGGTCTTCGACTACGGCAAGGGTGGCGTGGAGCATTTCCTTTTGTCGAATGTAAAGTACTGGCTCGACGAGTTCCACTTCGATGGCTACCGCTTCGATGGAGTGACCTCTATGCTATACTATCACCGTGGATACATCGACTTCGATGCGCGTGAGCGTTTCTTCGACGAGGGTGTCGATTTGGATGCTGTGACATATCTTACACTTGCCAACCGCCTTGTGCATGACTTCCGTGCGGAGGCCGTCACCATAGCCGAGGATGTGAGTGGTATGCCTGCCTTGTGTTCGCCTATCGATGATGGCGGCGTGGGTTTCGACTACCGTCTGGGCATGGCTATGCCCGACTTCTGGATTCGAATGCTGAAGGATACTCCCGACGAGGAGTGGAACATATGGGAGATGTGGGATGTGATGACCTCGCGTCTGCCCTCGGTTAAGACCGTAGCCTATGCTGAGTCGCACGACCAGGCGATGGTGGGCGATAAGACCATAGCGTTCCGTCTGCTCGATAGCCTGATGTATGAGGGTATGGATCGTGCATTTGAGTCGCCCGTGATGGATCGCGGCATGGCTCTGCATAAGATGATACGTCTGTTTACCATCACGACGGGTGGCGATGCCTACCTTAACTTTATGGGTAATGAGTTTGGTCATCCCGAGTGGATTGACTTCCCGCGTGAGGGTAATGGCTACTCGCACGCCTATGCTCGCCGTCAGTGGTCGCTGCGTGACAATGGCTTCCTGCGCTATGCCTATCTTGCCGACTTTGATGAGGCGATGATTGAGCTTGTCAGCAAGCATCGCATATTGTCGGATGGCTACCCCTACAACCTGCAGATGGATGAGCAGAACAAGACGATGGTATATTCGCACCGTGACCTTATATTTGTTCTCAACTGGCATACCGAGGCGGCTATTCCCGACTATGAGTTGCCTGTGCGTGAGGCTGGTAAGTATGAGGTTGTGCTCTCCTCTGACGAGGAGCGTTTCGGTGGTCTTGGGCGTCAGACGGTGGGCGAGGAGCACTTTACCTTCAACGTCGAGGGAGAGGATGGCCAGATGTATCCCCGCCTGAAAGTTTACAATACACCCCGTACGGCCATCGTGCTGCGTAAGGTAGATTAAATTGTGTAGATTATATAAAAAGCAGTCTCGTAAAGGAGGCTGCTTTTTTTGTTTATTGTAGTTACAACAGTTGTAGTGAGTGTAATAGTAACTAATTCCTTTATTTCTGTGTGTATTTTTTTTCTGCCACTTTTTGCCGCCAAAAAGTAGCGCAAAAACCGCGCGGTGACAATTTTCGGGGTCATCCGAGAAAATTTTCTAAAACGGATGCAGTCGCACTTTTACTTCGTGAAAAGGTCTCCGTTTTTTAACGCAAATTTTCCCGTCTGCCCTTTTTCCGAAAAGTTGCCTGCCGCGTTTGCGTCAGACCTTTGGTCTGATTTGAATTATTACCGAGCGTCAGCCTATCCCGCACTGCGAAAGTTTGTGGATCAAGGGCGGCGTGCAGGCGGAGGGTTAAAAAATGATGACCTTTTGATGGCTTTCAAAAGTGCGTAGCAATC
>JAFOXS010000032.1 GCA_017391665.1 Alistipes sp.
CACGGGTCAGGTGTTGCAGGATGCGATGCTTGAAATGGTGTCGCAACTCGGCAAGAATTATGCCTTTGGTGGAGTGGCAACCCCCTCGACCAACCCAGGTACGCCCACGACAAACACGTTCTACATCGCAACCGAGGCAGGCACATACACCAACATGGGAGGGGTAATCGTAGAGCAGTCTGAAATAGCTTTCTTCGCTTGGGATGGTAGTGCTTGGTCAAAAGAAGCTATTGCGCTCGATGATCAAGTAGGCGCAACTCTGCTTGGCGGAAAGTTCTCTATTCCAACGGAAGTCGGGGTTGATGGCTATGTGTTAGATACTAAAGCTAATCTTTTAGCCAGCGCACCACACGACATTCTGAAGCCTGTATTCATCACCAAAGGATCAACTGTGACTTACAAGACAAAAGTGTCGTATGGATATGAGGTTGCTCGCCTTGTCAATGGGGCTTATGTTGGAGTAATCTTGAGCCGAAATTCGTATGAAGAAAATACATTCATAGCCGAGGAGACGGGCGACTATGTATTCGTAACAGAAGACTGTGAGCAATATCCTTTGTCTGCGTTCGTTGGGTCGGTAGAATGCAAGCCGTTCATCAATGAGTTGCTTACGCATATCGAATACGACATTGATAAGCGATCGACGCTTGCCCTTATAGAGCGTGATGCTATGAGAGCCGAGTATTACACGCGCACAATGTTTACCGAGGCCGATTATTGCGGTTTCTGCAATTTAGGAACGGTCTCCCTCGCAGTAAATACGTTCAATGGCTTCCTTGTGCCTATTTACGAGGGGATAGAGTACAAATACACAAATGCCTTTATATCAGTGAAAATGTTGGCTCGATACCCGCAAGTAGGCGATCCCGTGTATAACGTAGATTGGTCGAAGGTGAATGATTATCCCTACCTTTTGTTTACCTTCGACATCACGACCTTTGCGCAATATGCAAAGAGTTTATATATAGATCGCAAAGTTTCCAACCCCTACAAGTCGATATTTCCGCTATTTGGCAAGAAGGTTGTGTTCTTTGGCGATTCGATGTTGGAATATGGGCAACCCTCCAATTACAACAGGACTATACCGCAACAATTCGAGAATGCTTCGGGTGCGGTATGCGTGAATGGTGGTATTGGCGGAACGCAGCTCGGGGCGCGTGGTGTCGTGACCGCTTCTCCTACGACCATCAAAGAAGCATACGCAAATGTTGATGTTCCTAACCTCGTCAAAGCATGGGCTACGAATAGCTGGGCTTCGGTCGATTCAGCGGTCGCATATATAAAAGCGAACACCTCGGACGATAATTCAGCACAAGTGAGTGCGCTGAAGAACAACCCTATTTCAAGCGCAGATATAGTCGTAGTGTTCGCTGGAACAAATGACCTTAATGCTTCAACGCTTGGTGAGCACGGAGGCGGTGGAAATCGGTTATTAGCGACAGGCATTGATTCTATCGTTGAATCAATCACTACGGCTAATCCGAATATCGTTATCTACTTCTTCAATCCCATACCCAGATATTGTCAGAGCTTGACGACGGGCGAGCAGATTTGGTGTGACGATTACCGAGACGGCTTTTTTGTGAATCTCACAAAAAAGGTGCTGGAGGTTGCCAACGCCAATCATTGCGCTGCGTTCAACACCTTCGGCGAGATTGGCATCAATAAGTTCAACATTGGGATTTTTGCCTATGGTGGCACGGACACGGTGCATCTGACAGGCTCATTTGACCGGATCGCCCGATACATGTACAGTTCAATTAAGAGCAAGCTGTTGTAGTAATGGAATGGTGGCAGACATTTATTTCGCTAATCGTTGCGCTCGGTGGCTTGGAGTTGGTGAAGTGGCTGTTTACGCGCAAAGCCAACGCAAAGATCGTCGAGGCACAGGCGGATTCGGCCAAGATTCAGGCCGAGGAGGACGAGTTCCACCTCAAGCGCGAGCGACTGAAGTTCGCAGACGAGCAGTTGATTGAGAAGGAC
>JAFOXS010000069.1 GCA_017391665.1 Alistipes sp.
AAGAGGAAGTTGCGCTCGGGATAGACGTAGTTGGGCATGACCGTGTGGCGGTCGGTAGCGGTGATCTCGCCGATGTCGTGATTACCCTGCGCTACAACGTAGGGCAGGCGGTTGTCAAGGCGAGACAAAGCACGTGATACGGCCTCCCACTGCTGCTTGCCAGTCTGGTCGCCGTTGTACTCGTTGGGCTTTGGTGCTGAGATCACTTTGCCGTTCTGCTCAACCATGTCACCCGTAAAGAGAGCGGCCTTGATGTTGAGTCGGTCGATATTCTGTGCGATCCATGCTGTCTGCAGGTCAAACAGAGGCTGGTTGGCTGCAAACTTGGTGTAGCTCTGTGGGTCGGGCACAAGAATCATGCTGAATGATGCCTCATCCTGCAGTGCGGGATAGACGGGGATCTGAGGCTCACCCTTGGGGCCTTGAGCCATTGCAACGCACGCGAAACAGAGTGCGCAAAGCAGTGTAGAAATCTTCTTCATATTTTTCGTTTTTAAGTTGTTTGCTAAAATAGTTTACCCTCCTCGGCCTGGGGCGTAAAACCAAGGTGCTTATATGCCAATTCGGTTGCTTCGCGGCCACGCGGAGTGCGTTTGATGAATCCCTCCTTGATAAGGAACGGCTCATATACATCCTCAATGGTGCCGGCCTCCTCGCCTACGGCCGTAGCGATGGTGTTAAGTCCTACGGGGCCACCCTTGAATTTCTCGATTATCGTGCTCAGGATCTTGTTGTCCATCTGGTCGAGTCCGCGCGAGTCGATGTTGAGAGCCTGCAGCGCTATACGTGTGATTTCGAGGTCGATATGGCCTTCGCCCTTAACCATCGCAAAGTCTCTTACTCGGCGCAGCAGGGCATTGGCTATACGGGGTGTTCCGCGTGAGCGCAGTGCCACTTCGTGGGCGGCATCGTCGTCGATCGATATGTCAATGATGCGGGCTGAGCGCTTTACTATACCGGCCAGGACCGATGTGTCGTAATACTCCAAATGGCAGTTGATGCCAAAGCGTGCGCGTAGCGGAGAGGTAAGTAGTCCGCTACGTGTTGTGGCGCCCACCAGAGTAAATGGCGCCAACTCGATCTGTATGGAGCGAGCCGAAGGACCCTTGTCCAGCACGATGTCAATCTTGTAGTCCTCCATAGCCGAGTAGAGATACTCCTCAACGATGGGGCTAAGGCGGTGAATCTCATCAATAAAGAGCACATCGCCGGCATCGAGATTGGTCAGCAGGCCTGCCAGATCGCCCGGTTTGTCCAGTACGGGACCCGAGGTGACTTTGAGCTGCGCACCCATCTCGTGAGCGATGATATTTGCAAGTGTGGTCTTGCCCAGTCCCGGAGGGCCGTGCAGAAGAACGTGGTCGAGCGAGTCGCCACGCATCAGTGCCGCCTTGATGAAGATTTTCAGATTGTCAACAATCTTGTCCTGTCCAGCAAAAGTGCTGAGCTCCTGCGGGCGTATGCGGTTTTCGTATTCGAGATCACTCTCGATATTTCTCATGTTTCGTTCTATAGCCATAATCAACGCAAAGATAACAAAAAATACCAAAAAGCAGAATAATATGCGGCGGAAGTCATGCTCTGAGGCGAGGATTTTGTTGCGGAAGATGGAAAATGTTATTGCAGGGTGAATTTTTTATATTTCTTGCGTCTTTTTTTATTGTAAATAAAAATAAAAATGCTATCTTTGAAAATTAAAAACATGATGCCTGCTTTGCGCGGTGGCATTGTTGTGCATAGGTGCAAAGGAGGCCGGGGTGAAATGGCGTGAATGTCGCATTAGGGAGATAGATTTTGCTGAGAATAAAAAAAGAGCCACGTGGGCTCTCCTGTAATGTGTGACCTCGAAAGGATTCGAACCTTCATCGTAAGAACCGGAATCTTATATTCTATCCATTGAACTACGAGGCCGCGCCTGCAAAGATTGTAAAAAAAAATGAATATGGCAAATAATAATAGCGACTGGGAACGTCTTGA
>JAFOXS010000209.1 GCA_017391665.1 Alistipes sp.
CACGGGTCAGGTGTTGCAGGATGCGATGCTTGAAATGGTGTCGCAACTCGGCAAGAATTATGCCTTTGGTGGAGTGGCAACCCCCTCGACCAACCCAGGTACGCCCACGACAAACACGTTCTACATCGCAACCGAGGCAGGAACGTATTCGAACATGGGAGGAGCTGTGTTGTCTGATGGCGAATTAGCGTTTATATATTGGAATGGCGAGAAATGGCAAAACGATAAAATCTCTATCGGTCAGAACAATGCGGTGAATACCCCCGATGAGGAGGATATCACTGTGACGGAGGATAAGAAGCTGAAGCTGAAAGATCGTTCGTTTGGCGACGGCATGGGCTATGTGATTCTGCGCAAAAACAAGACCTTTGCGGAGCAGGTGAAGAAGTCCAACACGATCTATGAGATTCGATACGACTTTGATTTAGGTGGAGCGACAATTACAATGCCTGAAGGTTGTGAGCTGAAGTTTGACGGTGGTTCTTTATCTAATGGAAAGTTGATCCTTAATAGGACAAGATTGGTCGGGTCAGTGCATATCAAGTGCGATGTCGTTGGGTCTGTTTCCTTGGATTCAATAATATCTACATCATGGTTTGATATTGACAATTCGGGTCAAACAGATGCTACTGAAAAGTTACGCATGGTATTCAGCTTGGCCTATACTTCCAGCCAAACACAAGAAGGGTGGAGAAATCCTATTCCGATTTCTATTGTTTCGGGAACTTATTTAACAACCGACTCAATCATCACAAGTGATGTGCTGGCGGGACGCTTCATTATAAAAGGTGATAACGCAACAATACATCACATTGGAACGACCCCTTTATTAAACAATTTAGGAGTGATAGGTTTTACTCGTTTTGATGGCATCACGTTTGTTGGCAACGAGACAAACCAATTCGCAATCATGCAAGGTGGAGGTAGTGGAAATGTACAATCGTTTACTTTTAATAATTGCACATGGTCGAGTTGGAATAATATCACGACAACAACGGGTAGCACGATGGCTTCGGAGTTTACCTTCAATGATTGCAAGGTTACTGCTTGCGGTAATGCCGAAAATCCTTGCGAATTGTTTATCTTCAACAATGAGCAAGGGGTGAATTGGCGATTCTTTGCCACCGATGTAGAGTCTATTGTCGGGTGCGTATTCAAGTATTTGAAGGGTGCAACCGTAGATATAGAACAAGGATCGTTTATCCTTAATGGAACAGACGACACAAAACCGAGTGTCTTTATAAGTGTGCCATCGGATGCAATAGATACATCTTTTGGCGAGAATAATTCACCAATTATAACGGTATTTTCTTCACGATTCGAACTTCGAGGCTATGTACAGTTGATTCGCAAAGAGAGATACACAGCTAATACATATATGTCCTTTATTAGCGCAGGGCTGGGTGGCTACAACCTTACGCAATCAGATAGTGTAAGCACAATACATTTGAGCGGTGCCGCAACGATTACGTTTGACCAATGTCAAGGATATAGTGGATATTCGGTATATAGCAAAGCCACTAATGCGGATCCGCGAGCGATGATAATTCGATGCGATTCTTCAGATATGATAGAGACGTTGATGAACAATACGAGATTGTCGGAGACGATAAATAACATGGGAGGCCATATTCACTATGTAAACTCTATAACAGGCGAAACGCGAGAATATGTAGATGATGGAATTCGATCTACCGTGTCGTCGATACATAAAAGCAATGTCATTGAGGAGACCTTCAATCTTGTACCTGAACGAAATGTTGTGTGTCAATTTAACGCAAAGGAAGAACGAACTGTCGTTTTTAATAAGAAGTGCCGACTAAAAGGGCTTCACATATCGAAAGCAGCGTTTACGGGCTGGGGCGACACGAGAATTAAAACAAGATGCGCGTTAATACTCCCTGACAACACAGAAGTATTCGTCCTTAATGAAAATTTCTACTCAAATGTAGATTATGAAGTGGATGCTATCATTAACAAGGAGTATGACATTGTCGGTATCAAGATGTACATCAAGTCTGCTTGGGAGAATAATGCGATTTATTCTTTTAGAGGTGTTTTAACTATTAAATACATATAAACATGGTACAAGGGAAGGCCGTCGTAGGTACGATGGAGGAATTTCAGGAAACTTTATTTAAGTTTCAGTTAGACAATATAGTATTCCTGTCAAATCGTCCAGGTATGTTTGCCGTCAATCGAAGTGGAATTTATAACATACTTAAATTCGCAGGATCAGCTTCTGGAACGACTACTGAAAGACCCACCAATTTAGTCGCAGGTTTTCAATATTTCGACACGACGATTGGTAAGCCTATTTGGTGGAATGGGTCAAAGTGGGTTGATGCAACAGGAACAGCGGTATAGCGTATGGAGTGGTGGCAGACGATAATTGCGCTCATCGGTGCGCTCGGAGGCTTGGAGTTGGTCAAGTGGCTGTTTACGCGCAAAGCCAACGCAAAGATCGTCGAGGCACAGGCGGATTCGGCCAAGATTCAGGCCGAGGAGGACGAGTTCCACCTCAAGCGCGAGCGACTGAAGTTCGCAGACGAGCAGTTGATTGAGAAGGAC
>JAFOXS010000083.1 GCA_017391665.1 Alistipes sp.
GGTTGAACGGAGCCTCATTGAATGCCTCACGCTCTGCGGGGGTAAGCTCACGCACATCGTCGTAGAAGCCGGGGATCGTCACGCGGCCACGCTCATCGACGAGCGAAGCGACCAGTTTCGTCAGTACATTGGCAGGATTTGCCACAGCACCGCCGAACAGACCCGAGTGCAAGTCCTTGTTAGGACCTACAACCTCCACCTCCATATATGTCAGACCACGCAGACCGCATGTGATTGAGGGTGTCTGCATTGAGATCATCGAGGTATCCGACACAAGAATGATATCGGCCTTGAGCATCTCCTTGTACTCCTCGCAGAACTTGTACAGACTGGGTGATCCGATCTCCTCCTCGCCCTCGAGCATAAACTTCACGTTGCAGGGCAGCGAGTCAGTCTCGCACATAGCCTCGAAAGCCTTGGCGTGCATGAAGAGCTGTCCCTTGTCATCGTCAGCTCCACGACCCCAGATGCGGCCATCCTTCACAACGGGCTCAAAGGGATCGGTGCGCCACTCCTCACGTGGGTCAACGGGCATCACATCGTAGTGGCCATACACCAGCACGGTCTTTGCCTCGGGTGAGATGATCTTCTCGGCATATACTACGGGGTTGCCGTCGGTGGGCATCACCTCGGCACGGTCGGCACCCGCCTTGACGAGCGATGCAGCCAGCCACTCGGCACAACGCACCATGTCGGGCTTGTGCTCCGACTGTGCGCTGATCGAAGGGATGCGCAGAAGGTCGAACAACTCCTCCAGAAAACGCTCTTTGTTAGCGTCGATATAGCTCTTTACTTTTTCCATATTTTCTTTTAGTTTTAGGTTTTTCTTCGATTTAGGTAGCCGTGTATTACAAACCGCAAATCTCGGCGATCTCGACCATGAAACGCTCTGCCAGAGCATCAGCCTCAGCCTGCGACTTGGCCTCTGTATATACACGTACGATAGGCTCGGTGTTGGACTTGCGAAGGTGTACCCAGTTCTCGGCAAAGTCGATCTTCACGCCGTCAATATCGTTCACGCGCTCAGTCGAGTAACGCTCCTTCATCTCACGCAATACTTTATCCACGTCGATCTCGGGCGTAAGCTGAATCTTGTTCTTCGAAGCGTAGTATGCAGGGTACGTAGCACGCAGCTCGGTCATCGTGCAGCCCTTCTTAACCAATAGACTCAGGAACAACGCCACACCTACCAGCGCATCGCGACCATAGTGCAGAGCGGGGTAGATCACTCCGCCATTGCCCTCGCCACCGATTACGGCGCCTACCTCCTTCATCTTCGTCGTAACGTTCACCTCGCCAACAGCTGCTGCTGTGTACTCGCCACCGTGAGCTACGGTAACATCGCTCAATGCACGTGAAGAGCTCAGATTTGATACCGTGTTACCCACCGTCTGCGAGAGGATGTAGTCGGCAACAGCCACCAGTGTGTACTCCTCGCCAAACATTGTGCCATCCTCATTTACCAGCGCCAGACGATCCACGTCGGGATCAACTACAACACCCAGATCGGCACCCTCCTCGACCACTACACGAGAGATCTCCGTCAGGTTCTCGGCCAGCGGCTCGGGGTTGTGTGCAAACTCTCCGTCGGGGGTGCAGTAAAGCTCAACAACCTCGCATCCCAACTCACGCAGCAGAGCGGGGATAACCACGCCACCGATAGAGTTTACCGCATCTACTACGACCTTAAACTTACGTGCTTTGATGCCCTCTACATCCACCTTCTCGAGGCTCAACACCTGCTGAATGTGGGTGGGGCTAAAGTCCTCACGGAGAACGACTTTGCCAATATTGTTTACATCGGGGAATGTGAAGCCCTCGTCCTCGGCCAGAGCCAGCACTCGCTTACCCTCGGCGTCGTTAAGGAACTCGCCCTTCTCGTTCAGCAGCTTCAGGGCGTTCCACTGCTTGGGGTTGTGCGATGCGGTGATGATAATACCGCCGTCGGCCTTATGTGTGATAACGGCCATCTCCGTTCCGGGAGTAGTGCAGAGACCAACGTTGATTACGTCGGCACCGCAACCCAGAAGAGTACCCTCGATGATGTCGTTTACCATCTCGCCAGAGATGCGGGCATCACGACCTACGACGATGCGCAGGCGGCGTCCCTCGACCTTCTCGCCGATGAAGCGAACGTAGGCGGTTGTGAATTTTACGATGTCAATGGGCGTTAGGTTGTCTCCCTGCGCTCCGCCGATTGTTCCGCGGATGCCGGAAATTGATTTGATTAGTGTCATTTCTATTCTGTTTTTGCAAATATACTTCTATTAAAAAATAAGGGAATTATTTTGTAATTCGATGTAAATATATTACTTTTATGCCATATAAAAAAGTTAATTTCAGAAAAAAGTCGAATGCAACAAAGAATCATACCTGCTTCAGAGTTGATTATCAATGGTGATGGCACCATTTTTCATCTTCATCTGCGTCCCGACGAGTTGGCCGATGTGGTCATTCTGGTGGGCGACAGAGCTCGTGTGAACGCAGTTGCGGCTCATTTCGACGAGGTGGAGTGCGACGTGGAGAATCGCGAGTTTCACACCATCACGGGTCGCTACCGTGGCCGCCGTATGAGTGTGCTCTCGACGGGTATCGGCATCGGCAATATCGACATCTGTCTCACGGAGCTGGATGCTCTGGCAAATGTCGATTTCACCACCCGCACGGTGAAGGAGAATTTCCGTCGCCTGACACTTGTGCGTCTGGGTACTTCGGGTGCTTTGCAGGCCGATATTGAGGTGGGGGAGATGGTCTTTGCACGTACCTCATTGGGCTTCGATTCGTTGCTGGGCTACTATGCCGACCGCGATCGGGTGTGCAACCTTGCGATGGAGCAGGACTTCGTGGAGAAGATGCAGTGGGGCGAGAAACTGCCCACGCCATATTTTGTGGATGCCGACAAGGAGCTCTTCGAACTCTTTAAGGACTGCACCACCGAGGGTATCACTGTTGCCGCTCCGGGCTTCTATGCGCCGCAGGGTCGTTATGTGCGTTTGGCTCCCACAGATCCCTCGCTCAATGAGAAGATGGAGTCGTGGCGCTATGATGGCCGTCGCATAACCAACTACGAGATGGAGGGCTCGGCTCTGGCCGGTTTGGCCGCTATGATGGGTCACCGTGCTGCTACGATCTGCACCATTATCGCTCAGCGTGTGGCGCTCAAGGCGCAGCCCGACTATAAGCCATTCGTGGAGCGTATGATCCGCACGGCACTCGATAAGTTAGCCACTTTGGAATAGAATTTTATAGAAAAAAATATAAACAAAAAACATAGAAAAACACAATGAAATTTACAGTATCAAGTTCAGCATTGCAGTCGCTTTTGGCGACAACAGGTAAGGTTATCAGCAACAAGAGTTCACTCCCCATTCTGGAGTATTTCCTCATGGAGCTCAAGGATGGCAAACTCACCGTCACAACATCGGATCTTGAGACCACACTCATCGGCTCAATCGTAGTTGATAACATCGAGCGCGAGGGCGTAATCGCAGCACCTGCAAAGCTTATGCTCGACACATTGAAGGAGTTCCCCGAGATGCCTCTCTCGATCGAGGTAGTAGATACAACATGGGAGATCAAGATCACATGGGCCAGCGGTCACCTCTCAATCCCCGGTGCAAGCGCCGTAAGCTATCCCGCCGTGCAGACTCTGGCTGCCGAGCGCAAGAGCCTCACGCTGGATGTGGATCTTTTGGTTAGCGGTATCAACAAGACCATCTTCGCTACGGCTGACGACGAGTTGCGTCCCGTGATGAATGGTGTATATTTCGACTTCTCGCCCGAGTCACTCACCTTCGTTGCCACCGATGCACACAAGCTGGTGAAGTGCCAGGCTGAGCACGCGAGCGACATCACATCGTCGTTCATCCTGCCGAAGAAGCCCGCAAACCTTCTGCGCAACCTTCTGGCAAAGGAGGAGGCTCCCGTAGAGGTGTCGTTCGATGCCAAGAACGTTACATTCTCGCTGGAGAACTTCAACCTCGTGTGTCGTCTTATCGAGGGTAACTATCCCAACTACAACGCCGTTATTCCCGCAGCAAACCCCAATAAGGTGCTCATCGACCGCGTGGAGTTCGTTAACGGTATCAAGCGTGTGGCGGTATGTTCGAATCCCTCTACGAACCTTATCCGTATGGATATTGCCAACAACAAGGTAAACCTTACGGCTCAGGATATCGACTTCTCCGTATCGGCTAACGAGACCATCTCATGCAGCTACGACGGTCAGCCCGTAACCATCGGCTTCAAGTCAACATTCCTTGTGGAGATTCTCTCGAATATCGACACTCCGACCGTAGTTGTTGAGCTGGCTGATTCGACCCGTGCCGGCGTCTTCAAGCCCGTGAGCGAGGATAACACATCGGCTCAGACTCTGATGCTCTTGATGCCCATGATGATTAACGCATAAGCGCACAGATATGAAACTGAATCTTAAACGCCCGATTGTTTTCTTCGACCTGGAAACAACGGGCGTTGATACAGCCAAGGATCGCATCGTCGAGGTGTCGATGATCAAGATCATGCCCGATGGCGAGGAGATAGTGCGCACACGTCGCATCAACCCGCAGATGCATATCCCCGAGCAGGCTACAGCCATTCACGGCATCACGGACGATGATGTGAAGGATTGTCCCACATTTGCGCAGGTTGCCAAGTCGATGGCACAGTTTATCGATGGCTGCGACTTTGGTGGTTTCAACTCCAACCGTTTCGATCTGCCGATGCTCGTCGAGGAGTTTCTGCGTGCCGGCGTGGACGTAGATTTTCGTCGTCGCCGTTTTGTCGATGTGCAGAACATCTTCCACAAGATGGAGCAGCGCACGCTCGTAGCTGCATATAAATTCTATTGCGACAAAAACCTCGAGGAGGCTCACTCGGCCGAGGCCGACACCCGCGCTACGTACGAGGTGCTGATGGCACAGCTGGACCGCTATCCCGAGTTGCAGAACGATGTAGCCGCCCTTGCCGACTTCTCGGAGCGTGGTCAGACGGCCGACTTCGCAGGTCGCATAGGCTACAACGACAAGCAGGAGGAGGTATTCAACTTCGGCAAGTATAAGGGTCGTCGTGTGGAGGATGTATTCCGCGAGGAGCCGAGCTACTACGCCTGGATGATGAATGGCGACTTCCCGCTCTACACCAAGAAGGTCATCACGGAGATTTACCTCCGCCTGAAAAATAGTTAAACGTCGCCCTCGCTGGGCGCGAAAGTTACGATATGAGATTACTGAAAACATTGTTTCTCCTCGCTGTGCTGGCCCTCTCGGTGCCTGCTTTGGCTACATATATGCAGCCCGTGGAGAAATCGGCAGTCATAGTTTTTATCAACGGACAGAAGTTCTATGTCCACACCGTCAAGTCGGGCGATACGCTCTACTCGCTGGCCAAGACCTATGAGGTGAGTGAGGATCTGATCCGTCAGAACAATGCCAATATGGGCACTGAGCTCAAGATCGACCAGACGGTGAAGATTCCCGTGCCTGAGTCGGCGCAGAAGAGTGCCAAGGCCGAGAAGCGCCGCAAGAAGGATTTTATTACGCACAAGGTGCAGGCAGGGCAGACCCTCTATGCCATTGCCCGCGACTATAACATCTCTGTTGCCGTACTGCGTGAGGATAACCCCTCGATAAATCCGCAGTCGCTCTCGATTGGTGAGACGCTCTGGATTCGTCGTACAGAGGTGGGTAAATCGAACGAGGAGCAGACACAGGCCGAGATGGCTGAATATACCGCAACGCTCAACAGCGTGACCAACGACGATGGCTTCGACCACTATGTCGTGCAGGCTGGCGAGACCATCTACTCGCTTTCACGTCGCTTTGGCATCACGGAGGAGGAGTTTGCACGTCTTAACGATGTAAGTGCAGGTCTTAAGGCTGGCGCCATGATCCGTATTCCCCGCCCCGAGCAGGCCGACGAGGTCGCAGCGGTCGAGCAGCCACACTCTACAGCCGATGTGCATTTCCGTGCATTGCCGTCGAGCGAGCAGCTCAACGTGGCACTAATGTTGCCCATGAGTGTGGAGAATCGCACCAATGCAAGTTATGTGGAGTTCTATCAGGGCTTCCTGCTGGGTATGGAGACGCTGAAGCAGACCTCTCGTGGCGAGGCAAAACTCACCGTCTATAACACCGCCCACGATCCTATGAAGGTCGATGAGATTGTACGCAGCACAATGTTTGAGGGTACTAATCTTATCGTTGGCCCCGTGTATGAGGATGAGCTTACGCCCGTTGTTCGTTATGCCGAGCAGCACTCTGTGCCCGTCGTGTCGCCGCTGGCAAACATTTCGGCTGTTGAGAGCCCTGTGCTCTATCAGCTCTCGCCCTCTGCAGAGCATAAGTACGACAAGGTGGCCGATCTGGTAGATGGCGAGCGCGAAATATTTATGATCTATGCCGACTCATATGATCAGGAGTTCGAGGCCGAGGCAAAACAGTTGCTATATGGCCGTCCCTACCACTCATATACCTACTCGTTCAGCGACCAGAAGTCAATCTTCAAGGCTCGCTCTGCCGATGCCCCCTTTGATGTTATCGAGGGTATGGATACCGTGCTTATGAACGAGAAGCCCCGTCTGTTTGTCGTGCTGGCCAATAAGGAGGTCGATGTGGATCGCATCCTTGGCACCATCTCTTCGTCGAAGGTTGCCATATCAGATCGCAGCATCCCCTGCGCCGAATATACCGTGCTGGGCACATCTCGCTGGGGACGATTCTCGAATATCGACCATACGACCTACTTCAACAACAACGTAGTGATGATTTCGACCTACCACGCCAAGCGCGATCTGCAGGCCGTCAGAGAGTTCGACAGCCGCTATATTGAGGCCTATGGTGGCTTGCCGTCGCTATATGCCTACCGAGGCTACGATGCCGCTATTCTCTTTGGCGGAGGTATGCGAGGCGATATAGAGTATAATATGCTCGATAAGCGCTATGTTCCCCTGCAGACAGTCTATAAGTTTGTGCAGGAGGGCGTAAATGGCAAGTACGTCAACCAGGAGTGGATGCGCATCAACTACAATAGCAACTACACCATAACGGTCGAGTAGCATGACGCCGCCAATCACACATCCCATACCGAAGAAGACCATCGAGCGACTGAGCGAGTATCGTCGTTCGTTGCTCTCGTGTCACGAGCAGGGTATAACCCACATCTTTTCACACATCCTGGCTGGTATGCATGGCATTACGGCTGTGCAGGTGCGCCGTGATCTGATGCTCATCGGTTTTTCGAGCGACACGAAGAAGGGTTACGATGTGAAGGTGCTTATCGAATTTATAAACAACATCCTCGATAGCCGCGAGGTGATGAATCTGGCCATCATCGGCATGGGTCGCCTGGGACAGGCCATCACCAGCTACTTCAACGGCAAACGCCGCAAGATGCGTATCGTGGCAGCCTTCGACGTGGATCCAACAAAGGTAGGCACTGCGATAGATAACATCCCGTGCTACCATATCGATTCGCTGGCCGAAGTGGTGGAGCAGATGGATATCAGCATTGCGGTGATCTCCTCTCCCACGAGTGTTGCGCCATCGCTCGTTGTGCCCATTATCAATGCCGGTATCAAGGGTGTGATCAACTTCACCTCGGCACCGCTCAACTTCCCGCAGGGAATCGTTGCCGAGAATTACGACATAACCACCGTTCTGGAGAAGGTAGCCTACTTCGTCAAGGAGGCCGACGAGAACGGCGACAAGAGTTAAACAAACGTAGAATGAGAGTATTTAACGGTTTAGATAATCTTCCTGCATTCACCAATGCCGTTGCCACTATGGGCTCCTTCGACGGAGTGCATTGCGGCCATCGTGTGCTGCTCGACAGAGTGAAACGACTGGCTACAGAGCTTGGGGGCGAGAGCATTGTGCTCACCTTTGAACCCCATCCGCGCTATGTTCTGGGTACGGGCGACGATATGTTGCTACTCACGACCATCGACGAGAAGTTATGGCTATTGGAGCAGGCGGGTATCGACAATGTGATTGTAATCCCCTTTACCACCGAGTTCAGTCTGCTCTCACCCGAGGAGTATATCGAGCAGGTGGTTGTGAAGCTGTCGCTGCGTGCGCTGGTGGTAGGGTATAACCACCGCTTTGGTCATAAGAAGGAGGGCGATTATGACTTCCTTGAGCGCCGTAACGACTTCGAGGTATATATGGTCGAGCAGCAGCAGATCGTTGGCAGCAAGGTGAGTTCGACAATCCTGCGCCAGCTCTTCTCGCAGGGCTTGAATGCGAAGGCTGCGACACTGCTGGGCCACGACTATCTTATTTGTGCTACCTTTGGTGAGGATGGCATTGCACGGGTGGATGAGCATAAACTCCTGCCCGCCGAAGGGACGTATGATGTGGAGGCAAACGGAGAGAGTTTAAGGCTCCACGTTCTTCCTGATTCCACTCTGCGCCTTGAGCCTCAGATGCAAGGTGAAGTAAAGATTTGGTTGAAATAATATAATGCACTGAAAACGATGTCTATAATATCATATTCCACACAGATTCGCGTCCGCTATAAGGACACCGATCAGATGGGCATAATGCACCACTCGAATTATGTGGTGCTCTACGAGCAGGCCCGCACCGAGTGGCTTCGTGCCATGGGGCTGACCTACGCCGAGATCGAGCGCCGTGGTGTCATGTCGCCCATTATCGAGGTTCATTCGCGCTACCATTATCCCGCCTTCTACGACGAGGTGCTCACTGTCAAGGTGTCGATCGATGAGATGCCTACGGCTCGCCTTATAGTAGCCTCGGAGGTCTATAACGAGGCGGGCAAGCTGATTAATACGGGTAGCGTAACATTGGGCTTTATGAACTCTGCTACGCGTCGTCCCTGTCGTGTGCCCGAGTGGTTTACCGAGGCTCTGGAGGAGTATATTGCAAAGCAAAACCAGTAACGATGTCTGCCACAAAACGATACATTGCCATTGTCGGCTTCCTGCTGCTCGCCACCGCGTTCTTCTTCGTGCGTGGTTGGTTTGTCGCTGTGCCTACGCTCTATGCAGCCCTTATTGCGGCTATGGCATCACGCAGGGGTGGGGTAGCCATCCCTCTGGCTCTGCTCTTCTCGGCTGCTGGCGACTATGCCGGCTCGACGGGTAATTTCATTATACAGGTGGCGCTCTTTGCCGTTGCCCACATCTGCTATATCAGCGACTTTGCACCTCGCCGCGTGGCATCGCGCGGTCGTTTTGCTGGCGCTACGGCATTGGCTGTGGTTACGCTCTGCTACTTAGGGTTGGTGCTCTCTCATATCGCATCGCAGGCTGAGTTTGTGGCTGTAGCCATTTATGGCCTTATAATATACATTATGGGCGCTACGGCAATCTTCCAGCAGCGCCGATTCTATGCCTGGTACATTGTGGCGGCCATGCTCTTTATCTTTTCCGATTCGCTTATCGTATGCGGCAAGTACCTCGTCACGGTTCCCCATGGCAATACATGGGTCATGCTGACCTATTATGCCGCACAGGGACTCTTCATGACGCTACATTTGTCGCGTCGTCATAGCGAAGAGTGACAAAGCGTACATTTTACTGCCAATCGTCTGCCAAAATGTCGCAAAATGCGGGCTGGCACATAGTTTGAGTATTACTATGGAAACAGAAATAATACAAAAACTATATAAAAATGAGAAACGGTAAAATCGGAGTAACGACGGAAAACATCTTCCCCGTCATCAAGAAATTCCTCTATTCAGATCACGAAATCTTCATGCGTGAGTTGGTATCTAACGCCGTAGATGCTACGCAGAAACTAAAGACTCTCTCTTCGAAGGGCGAGTTTCAGGGTACGCTGGGCGACCTTACAATCCACATCAGCGCCGACCAGGATAAGAAGACACTCACCATCCGCGACCGCGGTATCGGTATGACCGCCGACGAGATCGACCGCTACATCAATCAGATCGCATTCTCGGGTGCCGAGGAGTTCCTCGCCAAATACAAGGATCAGTCTATCATCGGCCACTTCGGCTTGGGCTTCTACTCATCATTCATGGTTGCCGACCGTGTGGAGATCTTCACTCAGTCATACAAGGAGGATGCCCCTTCGGTGCACTGGATGTGCGACGGCTCGCCCGAGTATGAGATGGAGGAGCTCTCAGAAAAACGTGAGCGCGGTACGGAGATCGTGCTGCACCTCTCGGACGACTGCAAGGAGTACTGCGAGGAGCAGAAGGTCGAGGAGCTACTGAAGAAGTATTGCCACTTCCTGCCCGTTGAGATCGCCTTTGGCAAGGTTAAGGAGTGGAAGGACGGCAAGTATGTCGCGACCGAGAAGGATAACATCATCAACAACGTTGAGCCCCTCTGGACCCGTAAGCCCACGGAGATCACCGAGGAGCAGTATAAGGCCTTCTATAGCGAGTTGTACCCCATGAGCGACGAGCCGCTGTTCAACATCCACATGAACATCGACTATCCCTTCAACCTCACGGGTATTCTCTACTTCCCCAAGATCAACAACAATATCGAGCTGCAGAAGAACAAGATTCAGCTCTACTGCAACCAGGTATTCGTAACGGATCAGGTCGAGGGTATCGTGCCCGAGTACCTCACACTGCTGCACGGTGTGATCGACTCGCCCGATATTCCTTTGAACGTATCTCGTAGCTACTTGCAGAGCGACTCTAATGTGAAGAAGATCTCGGGCTACATCACCCGCAAGGTGGCTGACCGTCTGAAGGAGCTCTTCACCACTATGCGCCCCGACTATGAGCAGAAGTGGGACGATCTGAAGGTATTTATCCAGTACGGTATGCTCACCGACGAGAAGTTTGCCGAGAAGGCCGAGGATTTCATGCTCTTGAAATCTACCGAGAACAAGTACTTCACCGTCAAGGAGTATCTCGATATCGTGAAGGAGAATCAGACCGACAAGAACGACAATATCGTTCTGCTCTACGTGGATGACGTGCTGGATAAGCACTCATTTGTCGAGGGTGCCAAGGCGAAGGGTTACGACGTGCTGGAGATGAATGGCCCGCTCGATAGCCACTACATCAACTACGTTGAGTCGAAGAACGACAAGGTGCGCTTCGTGCGTGTTGATAGCGACGTTGTGGAGAAGCTCATTCAGAAGAAGGATCAGATGTCGATGTCGCTCACCGAGGCACAGCAGGATTTGATGCGTCCCGTGTTTGAGAGTCAGATGCCGCAGGATGAGAAGATTACCTACACCATTTCGTTCGAGCCTATGGATGCAAATGATGCGCCCGTGGTGATCACGCAGAACGAGTTTATGCGCCGCATGAAGGATATGGCCAAGGTTGGCGGTGGCGGCATGAGCCAGTTCTATGGTCAGATGCCCGACAACTTCACCATCGCCGTGAATGGAAACCATCCCATCGTGATCGACATCCTGGGTAAGGTGGAGAGCGAGTATGGCGACAAGCTGAAGTCAATCACCAAGAAGATTGACGCCGCCGTAGCCGAGGAGCGTCGTTTCGACGAGACCGTGAAGGGCAAGAAGCACGAGGATTACACCGCAGAGGAGAAGGAACTCTCAGTGGAGCTTTCGAAGAAGGTTGTAACACTGCGTGACGAGCGCAACGAGCGCCTCAAGGAGATTGGCAAGCAGAATAAGCTGGTGCGCCAGATTATCGACCTCGCCCTCTTGTCGAATGGCATGTTGAAGGGTAAAAACCTCTCGGACTTTATCCAGCGCAGCATCACGCTCATCGAGAAGTAGAGTTAATAAAGGGTTTATACAAGAAAAGGTATCGCAAAATGCGATACCTTTTTCTATTTGATGTGACGCCACATCTTATCATCTGTTTTACAACAGCGCATCCATCTTTGCCTTCAAGGTCTCCTTGCTGGTTGCACCTACAACCTTATCGACAACCTCGCCGCCCTTGATAAATACAACGGTGGGGATATTGCGCACACGGTACTGTGCCACGATGTCGTCGCAAGAGTCCACGTCGCACTTGCCGACAACAACCTTACCCTCATACTCATTGGCCAACTCGTCGATGATCGGACCTACCATGCGGCAGGGACCACACCACTCTGCCCAGAAGTCGATAACAACGGGCTTGCCCTCGGCCATCAAAGCCTCATAATTCTCATTTGTAATTGCTAATGCCATAATTTTTGTGTTTTAATTGTTTATGATAATGAATATTTAAATTCGTTCTGATCCAGATAATCGGTCAGCCGCTGCGTCAGCTCCACACGATAGCGCTTCGAGTAGAGGTTGAGCGATGTGCCTATCGATCGGTCCACCACCGTCAGTCGCAGCAGCGTCTTGCCCTTGCTCTTGCGCACATGCGTCGAGAACTCCTGCACAAACTCCGCCGTAATCTGCTCAATGGGCAGCTGTACGTGTATCTCCTTGATCGTGTCGCCCACTTCGGCTAATTGCTGCATTGAGAGTATCTTGAACTCCAGCTCGGGGTTGTCGCCGTAGGGACGTGGCTGCACCTTGCCGCGAACAAAGAGGAAGTAGTCGGGGAACATCATCGGTCGGAACTGCTCGTAGTCCTTGCCAAAGAGCGCAAACTCATGCGAGCCGCCATAATCCTCCATCGTGAACTTACCCCAGTGTCGCCCCGTCTTGGTGGTCATCTCCTGCACGGCCGTCACAACACCCGCCAGAGCAATCTCCTTGCCATTGAGTGGCTCCAGTTCGGCAAGATCCGAGAGCTGCGTCTTGCACATATGGCGGATAATGACCGAGTAGTCATCCAACGGGTGTGCCGACAGATAGAGGCCAATCACCTCACGCTCCTTGCCGAGTAGCTTCAGCTGATTCCAATCCTCCGCTACGGGCACCGTGGGAGGCTGAATATCTACCGTGGCACCGCCACCAAACAGACTCTGCTGGGCATTGAGTCGCTCCTGCTGCACACGCTGTCCGTAGCGCATCAGAAGCTCGATAAACTGCACCTGCGAACCTGCCGCGCGGGCATCCTCGGCGAAGAACTTGCTGCGATGGAAGTCAATGATAGAGTCGAAACCGCCCGAGTAGGCGATATTCTCCATACACTTGCGATTCACCACGCTGAAGTTCACACGCTCCATGAAGTCATATATATTCTTGAACGCACCATTCTTCTCTCGCTCCTCAATAATTGAGCGCACGGCCGCCTCGCCAACGCCCTTGATAGCCGCCAGTCCGAAACGAATATCGCCCGACTTATTTGAAGAGAAATTCTGCTGCGACTCGTTGATATCGGGGCCAAGCACGCTGATGTTCATGCGCTTGCACTCGGTCATATACTGCGTGATGGTCTTTATGTCGGCCAGGTTTCGGCTTAGCACCGCCGCCATATACTCCGACGGATAGTTGGCCTTGAGGTAGGCCGTCTGGTAGGCCACCCACGAGTAGCACGTTGCGTGCGACTTGTTGAAGGCGTACGATGCGAACTTCTCCCAGTCGGCCCAGATCTTCTCCAGCACATCGGGGTTGTGGCCATTCTCCTGACCACCCTTGATGAACTTGGGTTTGAGCTCGTCCAGCTTCGACTTGATCTTCTTACCCATCGCCTTACGCAACGTATCCGACTCGCCTCGTGTAAAGCCACCCAGAAGGCGAGAGAGAAGCATCACCTGCTCCTGATAAACGGTAATACCGTAGGTGTCCTTCAGATACTTCTCCATGATATCGATATCGTAAACGATAGGCTTGCGGCCGTGCTTACGGTCGATAAAGTCGGGGATATAATCCATCGGGCCCGGACGGTAGAGGGCATTCATCGCGATCAGATCCTCGAATGTAGAGGGCTTCAGCTCGTCCAGCTTCGACTTAATCTTCTTACCCATCGCCTTACGCAATGTGTCGGACTCACCTCGAGTAAAAC
>JAFOXS010000085.1 GCA_017391665.1 Alistipes sp.
ATTATATCGCGTGGGGCGAAGCCCACCTGCTCGGTCAAAATACGAAAAGCCCGCTGGCAAATCTCAATGCGGCGCTCAAAGGATGTTGCCTGACCCTGCTCATCGAAGGCCATAACGACCACAGCAGCACCCAGTGCCCTCACGCGACGGGCACGCGCAATGAATATATCCTCGCCTTCTTTCAGCGAGAGGGAGTTTACAATAGCCTTGCCCTGAATACTCTTCAGCGCCGCCTCGATAACTTCGAAGCGCGACGAATCGACCATCCACGGCAATCGTGCCACCTCGGGATCCGACGCCATCAGATTGAGGAAATGGGTCATCTCCTCACGGGCATCGATCATGGCATCGTCCATATTTATATCGAGCACCATCGCACCGTCACGGACCTGAGCGCGTGCGATAGCCAGCGCCTCGTCGTATGATTTTTCGCTAATTAGTCGCAGAAATTTACGGCTACCCGCAACATTGCAGCGCTCACCCACATTTACAAACGTATCACCGGCAGAGAAGGCATCAAGCCCAGCCAGCCACGCAACATCCTTGGTCGAGGGTTTTCTGACGCCCTGCGACTGCACCACCTCGGCAATAGCGCGAATATGGTCGGGCGTAGAGCCACAACAGCCACCTACAATATTTACCAGCCCCTGCTCAACAAACTGTCTTACGCTGGCAGCCATGCGCTCGGGCGTTTGGTCATAGCACCCCTCCTCATCGGGGATACCTGCATTGGGATAAGCACTTACATAATAGGGCGCATCTGCCAACAGTTTCAGGAAGGGGATCATCTGCTCGGCACCAAACGAGCAGTTAAGGCCAACCGAAAGCAAATCTACGTGCGCTACTGAGGCAAGCAGAGCCTCCAGAGTCTGACCCGCCAACATACGTCCTGCTGCATCGGCAATAGTCACCGAGAGCATAATGGGTAAACGTCTGCCCTTACAAGCAAACACCTGCTCGGCAGCAGCCAGAGCGGCTTTAACATTCAGCGTATCGAAGGCTGTCTCGACAAGCAACAGATCCACACCACCCTCAACAAGAGCCTCGATCTGCTCGGCATAGGCACGCTGCAACATATCGAAATCGACTGCTCGCATAGCCGGATCATCCACATCGGGCGACATAGAGGCAGTCTTACCCGTCGGGCCAACTGAACCCGCCACAAAACGGGGGCGCTCGGGCGAGAGAGCCGTCATACGATCAGCCTCAGCACGTGCCACAGCTGCCGCCGCAAGATTGATGCGACGCACAAGATGCTCGGTGTGGTACTCGGCCTGCGAGATGGCCTGCGCATTGAATGTACAAGTTGTGATAATATCGGATCCAGCCTCCAGATATGCTCTATGAATAGCCGCAAGCAGATCGGGACGCGAAAGCGCAAGAATATCGTTATTGCCCGCAAGCAGCACCTCGTGCGAAGAGAACTCCTCGCCACGATAATCCTCCTCGCCTAAGGCATAACGCTGAATCATCGTACCCATGGCTCCATCGAGGAGCATGATACGATGTGATAATATGTCGTGAATCGAACTACTCATACTAATAAACAGCTTTGGCGATAGCCTCAACGCTGGCTGCAGCATTCATCGAATAGAAGTGTATGCTCGGCACGCCCGCAGCCTTGAGCTCGCGCGCCTGACCGATAGCCCACTCTACGCCGAGTGCCTTCACATCGTCGCTCGACTGGCAACGACGCAACTCTACGGCCAGATCCATCGGCAGATCGATATGGAAAGTCTTGGGCAGGAGTGCCTGTTGCGTAAGCGAAGTGAGAGGCTTCAGTCCCGGAATGATAGGTACTGTAATACCTGCCGCACGACAACGCTCCACAAAGGCGAAGTAGCGGCTGTTGTCGAAGAACATCTGCGTTACTATATACTGCGCTCCAGCGTCAATCTTTGCCTTGAGATGCTCGATATCTATATCGAGGTTCATCGCCTCCTCATGCTTCTCGGGATAGCCCGCAACACCATATGAGAACTGATTGAGTGGTTCGTGCTCCTGACCATCGAGCAACACTCCTCGGTTGAACTCCTCCACCTGACGGCACAACTCCACGGCATGCTCATGACCACCTGCCACGGGCACAAAGCGATTCTCGCCCTTGGCGCGATCACCTCGCAGTAGCAGCAGATTTGTAATACCGAGATATGACAGGTCGATGAGTTCGTTCTCAATCTCACTCTTTGAGAAACCGCTGCAAATAAGATGTGGCACAACGGGGACGCCATAACGTCCCTTAAGCGTTGCGGCAATGGCTACCGTACCGGGTCGCTTGCGCTCAAAGACACGCTGGAAGACACCCTCCGTAATCTCGCGATAGACCACCTCGGCACGATGTGTCGTGATATTAATATATGCAGGATTATAGGGCATCAGACGATCGATGGTCTTCAGCACCTGCTCGATACTCTTGCCGCGCACGGGAGGCAACACCTCTATGGAAAAGGCTGTGGGATGCTCCGCCGCTAAGAATTGTGCAACATTACTCATAACCTAACTATAATAAACCTTCTTACAAAGGTATAATTTTCTCTTTAATAATGAAAGAATTGCGCGAATATTGGCAGAAAGGCACTCACTCCACCGTAATACCTCTTGCCCGCATATGTTGATTGGGGATGCCCCGACTCATCGACAAGCCATCGCGCAGCATATACATCGCAGCGCACTTCTCCAGCCCACGTGGAGGCTATGCGATCGCGCATTATCCAGCCATCGCTGCGAGCCACATTGCCTCGGCCCATACGCTCGGGCACAAACGAATGATCATGCAAGCCAAACGCCTGAAGATTTGTATTGCCGGGTGTACCGAGGATGATAACCGCTCTATCTCCCTTGAGCAGTCCTCGCTCCGAAAGCAACACGCCGAGCGACGTGGAGCGATGATTCACCACAATTGCCACATCACGGCCATCAGCCCTGCCCTCAACGCA
>JAFOXS010000270.1 GCA_017391665.1 Alistipes sp.
CATACGAGTTCACAGGTATGGAGTTCGGTGCCTTGGTGCAGTATCCTTCTGCTTCGGGCGAGGTGCGCGACTATGCTGCCTTCGCCGAGAAGGCACACACGGCTGGCGCATTGGTTACAGCCGTTGCCGACATCCTCTCACTCGCTATCCTTACCCCTCCCGCAGAGTGGGGTGCCGATATTGCCGTAGGCTCTACCCAGCGCCTGGGTTGCCCGATGGGCTTCGGAGGTCCTGCAGCTGGTTATATGGCTTGCCGCGAGGCCTACAAGCGTAATATTCCCGGCCGTATCATCGGTGTGTCGGTGGATCGCTTGGGCAATAAGGCTCTGCGTATGTCATTGCAGATGCGCGAGCAGCACATCAAGCGCGAGAAGGCAACCTCAAACATCTGTACCGCATCGGCTTTGATGGCATCGATGGCGGGCTTCTACTGCATCTACAACGGTGCTGAGGGTATGCGCCGTGCCGCTATGACGGCTCACACTGCAGCCGTAGCCATCAAGGAGGCTTTGGAGGCTATGGGCTACAAGACTACACACAAGACAATCTTCGATACCGTTGAGGTTGAGGCCGAGGCTGCCGTTGTGCAGGATATCGCACTCGCTGCTGGCATTAACTTCTACTACCCCTCTGAGGGTCTGGTACGCCTCTCTACCGACGAGGTAACTACCGAGGCTGAGGTTGAGGCCGTGGTTGCAATTTTTGCCGAGGCAAAGGGCAAGAAGGCCAAGGCCGTGAAGATTGGTGCGGAGTTGAAGCTCCCCGCTGCGCTTCAGCGCGAGTCGGCTATTTTGTCGGAGCCCGTATTTAATAAGTATCGTTCTGAGAGCGACATGATGCGCTATATCAAGCAGCTGGAGTTGCGCGATATCTCACTTGCAAACTCTATGATTTCGCTCGGTTCTTGCACCATGAAGCTCAACGCGGCAGCTATTATGCAGCCCCTCTCATTGTCAGGCTTCCAGAATATGCACCCCTTCGCTCCCGCTGATCAGACCGAGGGTTATGCAGCGCTTATCTCGGAGCTGGAGAACGATTTGGCTACCATCACAGGCTTTGCTGGTTGCTCACTCCAGCCTAATTCGGGTGCTGCTGGCGAGTATGCAGGCCTTATGGTTATCCGTGCATATCACCAGAGCCGTGGTCAGGGCTATCGTAACATAATCCTCATCCCCGCATCGGCTCACGGTACTAACCCCGCATCGGCTGCTATGGCAGGTATGAAGATCGTCACCGTTGCTTGCGACGCTAACGGTAATATCGACGTCGATGACCTCAAGGCAAAGGCTGAGGAGCACTCATCAGAGTTGTGCGGTTTGATGGTTACCTACCCCTCTACGCACGGCGTATTCGAGAGCCGCATCCGCGAGATCGTAGATGCTGTTCACGATGCTGGCGGTCAGGTTTATATGGACGGTGCAAATATGAATGCACAGGTTGGTCTGACCAACCCCGGCTATATCGGTGCTGACGTATGTCACCTGAACCTTCACAAGACCTTCGCTATGCCTCACGGC
>JAFOXS010000178.1 GCA_017391665.1 Alistipes sp.
ACACCTGCTGCCTGTGCGTGGTTGATAGCCTCCACGGTCTGTGGCATCACCTTGTCGTCTGCTGCAACGATAATAATCGCCACATCGGTAATCTTGGCACCACGGGCACGCATAGCGGTGAAGGCCTCGTGACCGGGCGTATCGAAGAATGTTACCTTCTGACCGTTGTAGTTCACCGAGTAAGCACCGATGTGCTGGGTGATACCTCCAGCCTCGCCCTCGATTACGTTAGTCTTACGGATGTTGTCAAGAAGCGAAGTCTTACCGTGGTCAACGTGACCCATAACGGTCACAATGGGGGGACGGGGCAGAAGATCCTCCTCCTTGTCGCCCTCCTCGTCGATAGCCTCGGCTACCTCTACGGTTACGAACTCGGTCTTGAAACCGAACTCCTCGGCAACAACTACCAATGCCTCCGCGTCCAGACGCTGGTTGATAGATACCATCAAGCCGAGGTTCATACAAGCCGAGATAACCTCCATGGGCGATACGTCCATCATGGTAGCCAGCTCGCTCACGGTTACGAACTCGGTAACCTTCAGTACCGAGCGCTCCATCTGCTCGCGCTCCATCTCCTCCGACATCTTCTCGCGAATCTCCTCGCGCTTCTCCTTACGGTACTTGGCACCCTTGTTCTTTGCACCCTTGGCAGTTAATCGTGCCAGGGTGTCCTTAACCTGCTTTGATACCTCCTCGTCACTAACCTCGGTGCGTACCACAGGCTTGGGCTGATGCTTCTCCTTCTTCTTGTTGCGACGACCCTCACCTGGCTTAGGCTGATTCTGGTTCTGCTGCTGATTCTGCTGCTGACCCTGCTGGCCGCCCTTCTTCTTATCTTTATTCTCTTTGTTATCCTTGTTGCCGGGCTTGCCCTGCTTGCTCACATCTACCTTCTCCTTCTCCAGACGCTTGCGCTTGTGCTTGCCACCAGGAACCATGCCCGATACATCCATCGTACCGAGAATCTGTGGGCCAGCGAGCTGTGTCTGGTTGGGGCGGAAGACATTATCCTTCTTGGGCTGCTCAGCCTCTACCTTAGCTTCTGCCTTAGGCTCTGCTTTGGGCTCGGGCTTTGGTTCGGGCTTGGGCTCTGTTTTAGGCTCTGCCTTAGGCTCTGCTTTGGGTTCGGGCTTGGGCTCGGGTTTTGGCTCGGGCTTACGCTTGTCGCCATCAAGATCGATCTTACCCAAAATCTTGGGCTGGGGGATCTCCTCCTTAACACTGATGATGTTGCTCTTGATGATGACCTCCTCCTTTACTGTCTCCTCCTCGCGTTTGCCGCCATCGATCGTGATCGACTCCTTCTTGCCCAGCGAGATCTTCTCGCGTATGTTGTCGCGCTCCTTGCCGGTAATCGAGCGATTAGAGCCGAACTCCTTCTCCAGAATGGCGTACATGTCGGGCGTCACCTGCGAATTGGGTGAGCCGTCGATCTGTATGCCCTTCTTGAGCAGGAAGTCCACGATGGTATTCAATCCCACCTTAAACTCCTTAGCTACCTGAATGAGCCTTATCTTTCTATTATTGGTCATAATGTTGTCCTCTCTTTGATAATGTTAAACTTAATACCGACTTGCTTGTGCTTATTCCTTGTTCGGGGCGGTGTCGGTAATCCCGAACCATCGGGACTACTCCTCGAACTCGGCCTTCAGGATCTCGATAACCTTCTCGGCCTGCTCGACCTCGAGGTCAGCACGCTGTGCGATCTCCTCAACGGGCAACTCCAGAACGCTCTTTGCGGTGTCGCAGCCGGCAGCCTTCAGAGCCTCGATGATCCATGAGTCGATCTCGTCAGCGAACTCTGTGAGAGCTACATCCTCCTCCTCGATCTCACGATATACGTCGATGTCGTAGCCTGTAAGCATCTTCGAAAGACGGATGTTCAAACCACCCTTACCGATAGCGAGCGATACCTGATCGGGCTTGAGATATACCGATGCGGTCTTGCGCTCCTCATCAATTGTAATAGATGAGATCTTTGCGGGGTTGAGCGAACGCTGAATCATGAGCTGGGGGTTGGTAGCGTAGTTCACAACGTCGATGTTCTCGTTGCGAAGCTCCTTCACGATGGTGTAGATACGTGAACCCTTCATACCAACGCAAGCGCCTACGGGATCGATGCGGTCGTCGTAAGACTCTACGGCAACCTTGGCACGCTCACCAGGGATGCGGGCAATGCTCTTGATGGTGATCAGACCGTCGTAAATCTCGGGAACCTCCTGCTCGAACAAGCGCTCGAGGAACTGATTGGCGGTACGTGAGAGGATGATGCGGGGCTGGTTGTTGTTCAGCTCTACGCTCTTAACGATAGCCTTGATGGTGTCACCCTTGCGGTAGAAGTCGCCGGGGATCTGCTCCGACTTGGGCAAGATCAACTCATTCTCCTCATCGTCGAGAAGCAATACCTCACGCTTCCATACCTGATATACCTCACCTGCGATGATCTCGCCAACCTTCTCAGAGTACTTCTCGTAGAGGTTAGCCTTCTCCAGATCCAAAAGACGTGAAGCAAGGTTCTGACGCAATGAGAGCACTGCACGACGACCAAACTGGTTCATCTTGATCTGGTCGGTGTACTCGTCGCCCACCTCGTAAGATGAATCGATAGCCTTAACCTCCGATACTGCGATCTGTGTGTTGGGATTCTCCACTGCGTCATCCTCCACAACCTCGCGGTTGCGCCAGATCTCCAGGTCGCCCTTCTCGGGGTTGATAATCACGTCGAAGTTCTCGTCACTCTCGAACTGCTTCTGCAGAGCGTGGCGGAATACATCCTCCAGAACGCCGATCATTGTGGCCTTGTCGATGTTTTTCAGCTCTTTGAACTCGGCAAAGTTACTGATCAGATTTAAGTTTTCCATTCTCGTTTTGTTTTTATTTATTTCTTGTTTTTGTTTTTGCTTTGATAGTGTGGACTATTTGAAATCCAGATACTCCTTGGTGTACTTTATCTCATCGAAACGGAAGCTGCGCTCGACATTTACCAGAACCTTGCGCTTCTTGCCCTCGACGGCCTGCTTCTCCTCGTATGAGATGGTTATACCCTCGTCGGTAACGGCATCCAGCTTGGCAAGAATCTTAATGCCCGTAAGGAGCAAAACTTCGACCGAAGAGCCGATCAGCTTGCGATATTGGCGGATGTTCTGCAACTCAGTGCCGATGCCAGCCGATGCAACGGTGAGAGAGAAATCCTCCTCGTCGCGGTTGAACTCGGCCTCGATCTTGCGGCTGAGCTCGACGCATCGCTCGATTGTAACGTGTGTGTCGCTGTCGATCAAAAGCTCCACCTCGTTCATGGGTGTGCACTTGCAACTTACAGTAAATAGGTCAGTCCCTGCCAACTCGCGGTCGGCAATTGCCAATATTTTTTCGCAGTCTATCATTTTGATGTTTGATTATAAGTACGAAATAAGGGGACCTTATCGTCCCCTTACACTTCATTCACGCTGCAAAAATAGTGAAAAAAAACGATTCTACAAATTTTTGCCGTAAATATTTATAAATATAGGTGTTACTTGCCAAACGTGCGAGAAACGAAGGGCAGAGCATCGTACAGGGCCGAGTGCCAGTACTCCCAAGTGTGCGCTCCGTCACGAACTCGCAACTGGTGGGGGATACCTGCCTTGCGCATGGCCAGTACCAGGTCGATGTTGTACTCGAACAGGAAGTCATCGTCGCCACAGTCAACGTACCATGCAACTGTCTTCAGAGCCTCTTTGGTCTTCTCGTCAGCGTTCTGTACATACTCCACGCAGCTGTATTTGTTGGCTGCTGTGAGCATGTGCCACATCTTGTTTTTCTCTCCAGAGGGGTTGGGAGCAGGGTAGTGCATCAGCGCACTCATGGCATAGCATGCACAGAACATATCGGCATGACGCTGTGCGTATGATGTTGAGCCGCCGCCGCCCATCGACAGACCTGCGATGGCACGATGAGCCTTGTCGCCCTTGATGCGATACTCCTTCTCCACGGTGGGCAGGAACTCCTCATAGAAGAAGCGCTCATAAGCCCAGCCATCCATATCGAAGTAGCCGTTCCACACCTCATCGTAGATGTTACCGCCGGCATTGGGCATGATGACAATCATGTCGCACACCTCGCCTGAGGCCTTCAGCTGATCCATCACATCCTTCAGGTGGCCACGGCCAGCCCAATCTTCG
>JAFOXS010000337.1 GCA_017391665.1 Alistipes sp.
GCAGGTCGTGCTGCAGGGGCGAGAGCATCAACACCACATCCACACCCGCAAGCGTAGCCTCATTCAGCGGCTGATCCTCATTAACGACGAACTCGGCACCATTGTCGGCTGCCATCTTCTCGTAGTCGGGCACCACATCGGCCGTATAGGAACTACCAAGACACTGACCGTGCGACTTATCGAACAACAGCACAGGTGTGTGCTCCTTGGTAGAGCAAGCCACCGCAACGAGGGCACACAAAGAGATAAAAAGTTGTTTCATAGTATTCTGATTTTTAAATTTTCGTTAGACAAAAATAAATCTCAAAACTCTAAAAAACAAGACGTTACTACGCGGATAGATAGTTACCGCGCAGTTACTATTGCTCGCTATCAAAGAGTTATCACTACAAAAAAATAGCCCTCACTCGCTGGGTGAAGGCTATAATATAAGGTCAAACCAAGGGTTTACTCCTCGGGAGCAAACATAGGATCCCACGAGGGAAGCATGATAGGCTTCTGCTCGAGCATCTTCATAATATCAGCGGGAACATACTTCTTCTCCACTACGAGGCGGAACATATACTCGTTGAACCACTCGTCGGTCATAATCATATTACCCTGATAGCCTGATGAGGGGCCCCAGCTGTTCTCAACCATCCACTTCTTAGTCTTGCCCGTTGCGGGGTCGATATCCACAGCGATAAGGGTCATAGCGTGTGATGAGAGTGAAGAGTAAGTCTGGATGCGCTGCTTCTTATCCATCGGAAGCGATGTGCGGAACAATGACTCATAGTCGTAAGAGTTGATATCCAGCACACCTGTCGCGCGGTTAGAGAACTTACCAACGTCGCAAGAGAAGTACATCGCGGTGTTATCCTTAATTGAAGCAATAGCCATCTCCTTGATGCGCTCGATCGGCAGGTTCAAATATACCCAGTTCTCGCCATCATATACGTGACGGTCGTACTCGATCTCATACACCTTGCCATACTCGCGTGAGGGGTCGTTCATCACCATGATGTAGTTGCCCTCCAAATCCTCACCGATATACTCATCGTAGAAGCTCTTGGGGGTGTACATCTTCTTGCTTACTACGTTACCCTGCTTGTCGTAGCGTGTCCACTCGAACTCTGTGGGAGGAACGCCAACGCACTCAACCAGGATGCGGTAGATCTCGCTCAGCATAGCCTCCTTGCGTGCTGCAGTCTGGGCGGGCTTCATGGCGCGCAACTCCAAAGCATACTCACGCAGCTTCTGACGCAGGATATTGAGCATACCGCTGGTGTTGTTGCTCTGGTAAGTCTCGGGCATAGCCTCCTTGGGCACAACGCCATACTTCATGATAAGGTTCGACACACCTGTAAACTGACCACCGTCGCCGATAGGGTTCTTGATAAGCCAGTCCACCTTACGATCCTCAAGTGCGAGGTCGCGAGTGTCGATGATAGCCTGCAGGAAGAGGTTTGACTTCTCCAGCAGATCGTAGAATGAGTTGTAGTTCTGCGAGAACTCCATTGAGGGGAGGTCATACTTGTCAATCATGCGGGCACGCAGCACGTTCAAGCCGGTGAACAACCAGCAGCGACCCGATGAGAGCTGATTTGTAATACCCTTGGTCTTCACACGGTCAGAGAAGTGTGTGTCGATCATTGCCAGTGACTCCGAATTAACAGCCAGTGCGGCGATAGAATTCGATGCCAGAGCATTCTTGATGGCCTTCTGCTCAGCCGAGCCGGTGTAGCTCTTGCTGATGCGCGAGAGCATATCGGCGCTGATGCCGCCATCCTTAGTCTGTGCCGAAGCACCCAGCGCACCCACGATGAGGGCTGCGCAAATTATAAGTCTCTTCATACTATTTAGGTTAAAAATATTTTTCCACGGCGAAGATAATAATATTTTTCTAATTATCTTTGTTTCCGCGATTTCGCATTTTATATATTTTTCGAAAAAAGGAGAGAGTTATGCAGTATGTCGAGATATTAGGCACCGTCGTAGGTCTTCTGTATCTATGGCTGGAGTATCGTGCCAGCATCTACCTGTGGGTGGCCAGCGTGGTGATGCCAGCCATCTATCTCTTTGTCTATTACGATGCAGGACTATACGCCGACTTCGGCATAAATCTCTACTACCTCATCATTGCCATATACGGCTGGGCAGCATGGCGTTACGGTTTTTCACTAAGCAAAGGCCGCCAGGACCAGGAACTTGAGATCAGCCATACCCCTGCACGACTGTGGCTGCCACTATCGGCACTCACGACGCTGCTCCTGGCCGCCATTGCATGGATTCTGATTCGCTTTACCGACAGCACTGTACCCTATGCCGATGCCTTCACCACGGCACTGAGCGTTGTGGGCATGTGGCTGCTTGCGAGAAAATATATCGAACAGTGGTGGGTATGGCTGGTGGTCGATGTGGCAAGCGTAGCACTATACATCTACAAGGATCTGCATTTTACGGCTGTGCTCTATGCGCTCTATGCCGTAGTAGCCATTTTCGGCTACCGCAAGTGGAAAGAGTTAATGAACAAGCAGAATGAAAGACGATAAACGAGCTGTAATCATCGCCAATGGCGAATACCCCACCTCCCCGCAGGCTCTGGAGGTGCTGCGCAGTGCTCACTACAGGGTGTGTTGTGACGGAGGTGCCGATGCATATATCGAGCGTGGAGGCACGCCCGATGCTATCGTAGGCGATGGCGACTCGCTTTCGGAGGAGAATCGCACACGCTACGCATCTCTGATCCACCACTCGCCCGATCAGGAGACCAACGACCAGACAAAGGCCGTGGAGTATCTCACGTCGCTGGGTTATACCGACATTGCCATCGTAGCGGCTACGGGCAAAAGAGAGGATCACACGCTGGGCAACATTGCCCTGCTTGCGGAGTATATGCAACGGGGTGTAGAGGTTGAGATGTACACCGACTACGGAGTATTTATCCCCTGCCGCGGCACGCGCACTTTTGCAAGCCACGCTAAACAGGCTGTGTCGATATTTAACATTTCGGCTAAGGGACTGCACTCCAACGGTCTGGAGTACCCCATCTACGACTTTACTGCACTTTGGCAGGGAACACTCAACCGCTCTGCGGGCGAGCAGTTCACGATCGAGGCCGAGGGCGATTATATCGTCTTTATGACCTATTA
>JAFOXS010000138.1 GCA_017391665.1 Alistipes sp.
TACCTTCGACGTATCTCTTATGGAGATCTCCGACGGTGTATTTGAGGTTCTTGCAACCGCAGGTAACAACCGTCTCGGCGGTGACGACTTCGACGAAAGAGTTATCGGCTGGATGGCAGATCGCTTCAAGGCTGAGCACGGCATCGACCTGCGTCAGGATCCTATGGCGTTGCAGCGTTTGAAGGAGGCTGCTGAGAAGGCAAAGATTGAGCTCTCGTCAACTACTACAACAGAGATCAACCTTCCCTATATCATGCCCGTAAACGGTATTCCCCAGCACCTTGTGATGTCACTCACTCGTGCTAAGTTCGAGCAGTTGTGCGATCACCTCGTGCAGAAGACTATCGAGCCCTGCCGTATCGCATTGCGTGATGCAGGCCTTTCTGCAAACGACATCGATGAGGTTATCCTCGTAGGAGGTTCTACACGTATTCCCGCTATCCAGCAGATCGTGGAGAAGTTCTTCGGTAAGGCTCCCAACAAGTCTGTAAACCCCGATGAGGTTGTGGCTATCGGTGCAGCTATCCAGGGTGGTGTATTGACCGGTGAGGTTAAGGATGTGCTTCTGTTGGATGTTACTCCCTTGTCGCTCGGTATCGAGACATTGGGTGGTGTATTCACAAAGCTTATCGAGGCTAATACCACTATCCCCACACGCAAGAGCGAGGTGTTCTCTACTGCGGCAGACAACCAGCCTTCGGTTGAGATCAACGTATGCCAGGGTGAGCGTCCTATGGCCCGCGACAACAAGTCAATCGGTCGCTTCCACTTGGACGGTATCCCCGCAGCACCCCGTGGTGTTCCCCAGATTGAGGTTACGTTCGATATTGACGCTAACGGTATCTTGAACGTATCGGCAAAGGATAAGGGCACAGGCAAGGAGCAGAAGATCCGCATCGAGGCCTCTTCAGGTTTGACCGAGCAGGAGATTCAGCGCATGCGCGATGAGGCTAAGGCCAACGAGGAGAAGGATAAGGCTGAGAAGGAGCGCGTGGATAAGGTAAACGCTGCCGACTCAAATATCTTTGCTACCGAGAAGCAGCTCAAGGAGTATGGCGACAAGATCCCCGCTGACAAGAAGTCGGCTATCGAGGGTGCACTCGCTAAGTTGAAGGAGGCTCACAAGAATCAGGATGTTCCTGCAATTGATGCAGCTATCGCTGAGCTCAATAACGCATGGCAGGCAGCATCACAGGACTTGTATGCAGCACAGCAGGCTGAGCAGCAGGCACAGGGCGCACAGCAGAACCCTAATGCTGGTCAGCAGGGTGGCGCACAGCAGCAGCCTGAGGATGTAGAGTTCGAGGAGGTAAAATAGTATAAACGCCTCTAATGTGTCTCTTTTGGCGTCTTGCTTGCTCCGAGAATGCTCACATACGCCGAGTATGCTCCGCTTCTCGCAGCGGCGACAAGCCTCAAAATAGACTACATTATAGACATTTATAAGAGAATGTGTTAATTCTCGGAATAGTAAGAAAATAGTGCGGTTGTCCGACGGGCAACCGCTTTTTTTGTGGTTGTAGTTTGCTGATTTACAAACTTGTGAGTATATTTGTACAACTAACCTAAAACATACATACTATGATTCAGAAATTTCTAAAGCGAGTGGGCACAGTTGCGCTGGCGGCACTCGTAACCGTTGGCGTTGTGGGCTGTGGCTCTAAGGATGTGAATATGGTGGATGGAAGCATCCCTCGTGCCAAGGCTTCGCAGACGCTCAATACGGCGTTTGATAACTATCTGGCGGCTGTTCAGGCGGCAGGGCAGGATCTGCACAGTATAATGATTGTTAAGGATGGCAAGGTCGTGAAGGAGCAGTGGATGAGCGAAGGTGATGCCGCAACGCCTCATATACTTAACTCCGTTAGTAAGACCTTTACTGCTACGGCCGTTGGTTTCGCCATTGCCGAGGGTAAGCTCTCGCTCTCGGATAAGGTTGTGGATATCTTCCCCGATAAATTGCCTTCAGAGGTGAGCGACAATCTGAAGAAGGTGGAGGTGCGTCATCTGCTCACTATGTCAGCTGGTCACGATACCGAGCCGAGTTTCCGCTCGATGCCCGAGGGTGCTGATTGGGTTGAGGCATTCCTGGCACATCCGTTTGTGCATGAGCCGGGTACATTCTTCTGGTACAACAGTATGGGTACATATATGCTCTCGGCTATCGTACAGAAGGTTACGGGCGAGAAGGTTGTTGATTATCTGAAGCCCCGTCTTTTTGACCCCCTCTGCATCGAGGGTGCTACATGGCAGGAGAGTCCGCAGGGTATCAATACAGGTGGCTGGGGCTTGTATCTCAAAACCGAGGATCTGGCAAAGATGGGACAACTCATCTTGCAGGGTGGCAAGTGGAACGGCAAACAACTGATCTCCTCGGAGTGGATTGCCGAGGCTACGGCAAAGCATATTGATTGTCGTCCTGCGGGTTGGCGCCCCGAGCAGATTAACTTCAAGGCCGAGGATAGCGACTGGTTGCAGGGCTACTGCTATCAGATGTGGCGTTGCCGTCATGGCGCGGTGCGTGCCGATGGTGCTAGTGGTCAGTATATCATCGTTATGCCCGAGCAGAATGCAGTGATTGCCATGACTGCAAATATTCCGGATATGCAGGGCGAGATTAACCTTGTGTGGGAGCATCTCTTGCCTGCATTGCAATAGAGTTTTGGCTATAAAGTGGTGAATATCGCTCCCGCGATAACCTCAATTCTTAAATAATATTAGAAAAATGTCTGAAAATCGGTCGTAAAGATTCGGTTTTCAGACTTTTTTTGCTTATCTTTGCAAGATAATAAAGCGGAGTGACTCCGCCATTGCGTGATTAATAACGTAATAATTAGAAATACAAACAAAAATTTTTAACAACAATGCAAAGTAAAGGCGCACTTAAACTGTTCACTATCCTTTTAGTGATTGGTTGCATCTATCAGCTCTCATTCTCGTTCGTAACGAGAAACGTAGAGAAAGACGCTGCTGAGTATGCTGCTACGTTCGACGAGGCAGAGCAGGCAGCAAAGGAGGCTTACTACTTGGATTCAATCCAGAATCAGCCCGTTTATAGTTTCCTGGGTCTCAAGGACTTCACTTACAAGGAGTGTAAGGAGAAGGAGGTAAACCTTGGTCTTGACCTTAAGGGTGGTATGAACGTAATGCTCGAGATCGAGGTTCAGGACTTGGTTAAGTCATTGGCTGGCGAGAGCCAGGACGATCCCGCATTCGTTGAGGCTATCGCTCGTGCAAACGAGGCTATGAAGGCAGGTACAAACGACTATATCGGTGCTTTCGCCGAAGCTTTCGAGCAGACCTCTAACGGTACTCCTTTGGCATCGATTTTCGTAAGCCCCGATCGTAGCGATATTACACCCAACTCAACTGATGAGGAGGTTGTACGCGTATTGCGCGATGAGACCGACGCTGCTATTGCCGCTTCGTTCAACATCCTGCGCAGCCGTATCGACCACTTCGGTGTAACTCAGCCCAACATTCAGCGTATGCCCAACTCTAACCGTATCATGGTTGAGTTGCCCGGTGTTAAGGAGCCCGAGCGTGTGCGTAAGCTTTTGCAGGGTTCAGCATCGTTGGAGTTCTGGGTAACATACGACGCTCAGGAGATTCTTCCTATCCTTGCTGAGGCTGATCAGCTGATCAAGCAGACCGGTGCGGGCGCAACTGAGGCTGAGGCTACGGAGGCTGCTACAGGTCTTGCTGCTGAGGTTGCTGGTGCTACTGAGGAGGGTACAACTTCTGTATTCTCACGTGATGAGAACCCCTTGTTCGCACTTTTGGATCCCACATATGCAGGTAACTGCGTTGTAGGTACTGCCGTTACAGCCGACATCCCCGCAATCGACGAGTATCTTGCTCGTCCCGAGGTTAAGGCTTTGATGCCTGCTGACCTCGAGCTTATGTGGGGCGTTAAGGGTGAGCCTATGTTCAACAACCGCGTATGCTTGTATGCTCTTCGTTCAGTAGATGGCAAGCCCGCTATGGATGGTGGCGCAGTGTCAACTGCACAGGAGAACTACTCACAGAACGGCTCTGCAGCTGAGGTAAACCTTACAATGAACTCAAATGGTGCTTCACAGTGGGCACAGCTTACAGGTCAGAACATCGGTAAGCCCATCGCAATCGTATTGGATGGCTATGTATATTCTGCTCCCAACGTACAGAATAAGATCGAGGGTGGTAACTCTGTAATTACTGGTAACTTCACCATCCAGGAGGCTCAGGACTTGGCTAACGTATTGAAGTCAGGTAAGGTTCCCGCTCCTGCTCGCATCATCCAGGATACCGTTGTAGGTCCTTCACTCGGTGAGGAGTCTATCAACGCTGGTTTGATCTCTTTCGTATTGGCATTCTGCCTCGTACTTTTGTACATGGGTCTCTTCTACAAGGGTGCAGGTTGGTTGGCTGATATTGCCTTGATTCTTAACATCTTCCTTTTGATGGGTGTATTGGTATCGTTCGGCTCAGTATTGACTCTGCCCGGTATCGCAGGTATTGTGCTTACGATGGGTATGGCCGTTGATGCTAACGTTATCATCTACGAGCGTATCAAGGAGGAGTTGCGTGGCGGTAAGGGTATCGCACTTGCTATCAAGGACGGTTTCTCTAACGCTTACTCTGCAATTATCGACGGTCAGTTGACAACCATCATCACAGGTATCGTATTGTTCGTATTTGGTAACGGTCCTGTTCAGGGCTTCGCTACTACGCTCGTTATCGGTATCTTGACCTCAGTATTCTGCGCAATCTTCATCACTCGTATGTTGATTGAGAAGGTTGTTGAGAAGAAGGGTACACTCTCATTCTCTCGTTCATGGTCTGAGAACTGGTTGGCAAACGTAAGCTTCGACTTTATCTCAAAGCGTAAGTCTTCATATATCCTCTCTGGTGCACTTAGTGTTCTTTCACTCATCTCACTCTTCGCCTTGGGCTTGAATACAGGTGTTGACTTTACGGGTGGTCGTACCTATGTAGTACGTTTCGACCAGAACGTAGCAGCCGAGGAGATTCGCGTAGCATTGGACGGTGCATTGGTTAGCGAGGATGCTGCCAAGTCATCAGTTGAGGTTAAGCAGTACGGTGGTGAGAACCAGATGCGTATCATCACTCAGTACAAGTATGACGACACATCAGAGGAGACTACAGCCGAGGTAGATGCACTTATCTACAACGCATTGAAGGGCTTCTATTCATATCCTATTACCCTTGAGCAGTTCACCAGCACACAGGAGGATGTCAACGGTATCATCTCATCTGAGAAGATTGGCCCCGCTATCGCAAAGGATATGGTATTCAACGCATTCTACGCAGTGTTGTTCTCATTGATCGCTATCGGTCTTTACATCACTTTCCGATTCAAGCGTTGGCAGTGGGCAACAGGTGCTACATTTGCGTTGGCACACAACGTGTTCCTCGTGATTGGTATCTTCTCAATGCTCTACCACATCATGCCTTTCAACCTTGAGGTTAACCAGGCATTTATCGCTGCTATTTTGACCATCATCGGTTACTCTATCAACGATACAGTGGTTATCTTCGACCGTATTCGTGAGTACATCGCACTCTATCCCAAGCGTGCTATCAGCGATAACATCAACAAGGCAATCTGTTCTACATTGTCACGTACAATGAACACCTCAGGTACAACTATTGTAACTCTGCTTGCAATGTTCATCCTTGGTGGTGAGAACCTGCGAGGCTTCATCTTCGCACTGTTGCTTGGTGTAATTATCGGTACTTACTCTTCAGTATTTGTCGCAACTCCTATCGCTTACGATATCTTGCGTCGCACTGACGAGAAGACTAAGTAATTTTCTTCGCAAGTAAATAGAAAATAGGTTGCGCCGAGGTCGGTTGCAACCTATTTTTTTTATAACTTTGCATTACTATGAGTAAACTATTCGATAAGGCGAGAATCTTCTGGCGCGGCGTTATGGGGTATGTTTCACCTACCTTCATAATCCTGCTCTGCGCTTCATTTATTCTGTGGTATATTCTGAAGTTGCAATATACCTATACCACCGACTACTCCGTTGTTGTCAATATCAACGGCGACCGCCTGCGTGTGCCATGTGTGGTCGAGGGTAAGGGCACCAATCTGCTGGGATATCGTGTGTATATGAATCGTGAGATCAATATTCCTCTCGCCGATTTGAAATATACGCAGACGCATATGCTCGATGAGGACACGGGCGAGGTGCGCGACGATGTGTTGCTCTTTGATGCACAATCGCTACATAGTGCTATTTCGGTGCGTGTGAGCGATATTAAGGTCATTTCGGTTGGCGATGTACCACCGCTATTCCCTTCGGTGAAGGAACAAAAATAATCAATATATGTATAAAATAGGTATTACTGGCGGTATTGGTAGTGGCAAGAGTACCGTCTGCGCACTCCTGCGCGAGCACGGTGTTGCGGTCTATGATTCGGATGCTGAGGCCAAGCGCCTGATGGCTGAGAGTGAGACACTACGCCAGCAGATTGTTGAGACTTTTGGCGCAGAGTGTTACGGCGATGAGGGTCTTAATCGTCAATATCTCGCGTCACAGGTTTTTGGCAATGCTGAGGCTCTGCAGCGCCTTAATGCGATAGTCCATCCTGCAGTCAAGGATGATTTCCGTGCATGGGCCGAGCGTCAGCAGGGAGCATATGTGGTGCTTGAGAGTGCCATCCTCTTCGAGTCGGGATTCGACACGGAGGTGGACACTACGCTGGCCGTTATGGCTCCCCTGGAGGAGCGAGTGCGTCGTACTATGGCGCGCGATGGTGTCGAGCGTGAGCAGGTGCTCAGTCGCATCTCGCACCAGATGAGTGACGATGAGCTGCACGCCCGTGCCAATCGTACGATCGTGAATCTTATGCGCGACTACCTGGAGAGCGACGTGGAGCAACTCCATAAGATGTACTGCTATGAGGCTCAGAGATAAGCTCTTCGGACCGTCGCAGCCGCTGGTTATGGCCATCGTGAACATCACGCCCGATTCGTTCTATGATGGCTCGCGCACGTGGGACGATGAGAGCATAGTTGCGCGCGTGCGTAGGGTAGTGGACGAGGGTGCTGCCATAATCGATGTTGGCGGTTACTCGTCGCGTCCTGGTGCCGAAGATGTCACCCCCGAGGAGGAGTGGTCGCGCGTGGAGCGTGCCCTGGCCATCGTGAAGGATGTGGCAGGCGATGTGGCAGTGTCGGTCGATACATTTCGTGCTGAGGTGGTACGTCGTGCCATCGAGCTGATGGGCGAGGTCGTCGTGAACGACATCTCGGCCGGCGAGGCCGACCAGGCTATGGTGGATGTGGTGGCGCATTACGGCGTACCATATGTGGCGATGCATATGCGTGGCATGCCGCAGACCATGCAGAGCCAGACCACCTACGATGGTGGCATAGTGGCGGAGGTAGCTGCATATTTTGATCGTAAGATCGAGCAACTCAATGCGCGTGGCGTGAAGGATGTAATCCTCGATCCGGGCTTTGGTTTTGCCAAGAGTCTGGAGCAGAACTACGAGCTGTTGGCAGGTCTTGACGGGCTATGCGCCAAGGGTACTCCCGTGCTTGTGGGAGTATCGCGCAAGTCGATGATATATAAAGCGTTGGGCACAACGCCCGACAACGCTCTGAATGGCACAACGGCGCTGCATTGGGAGGCTCTGAGGCAGGGCGCTTCTATCCTGCGTGTTCACGATGTGAAGCAGGCCGTGGAGGTGGTGACGCTCTTTGGTGAGTATCAAAAAATAAATCTTCGGGCAAGGTAATACAACAAAAATAAAAGAGGCCGCAAACTCAATGTTATGCGGCCTCTCTTTGTGTTATGTAGCGGATTATTTGCCCCACAAATTTCTGGGATATACGCCAGCCTCGATCAACTCCTCGATCTTGGCCATGAGCTGGGGTTTGTCGGCCTGATATGTCACGCCGAACCAGTTGGCTGTTGTCGAGAGTACGCGCAGCTTCGCGGGACCGCTGATCAGCGTGTTCACCATCAAGGGGATGAAGAACTCTGCCTTGAGGTTGCTCTGTGTTGCGGGGTCGGCCAGGAACGTGCGGAAGTACTCCTCCGAGTATGCGAAGTAGTCGGGAGTGAAGCCGAAGAGGTTCATCGATACGGGAGTATCCTCGGCCAGAGCCTCATCCTCGCCCAGGTCGTGGAATACGATCGTTCCCTCGGCGTTGCGCTCGATCTTGGTGCGCTCGACAATCGACTGCAGAAAGTTGTTCTCGTCAATCGTACATACGCCACGCGATACGGTGCCGTTCTCCGACAGGGTCTTGTTAACGGCGTAACCAACCATGCAGTAGTGGTTCTTCTCGCCCTCGAGCGATGTCAGGTAGTCGCCAATAACGCGGTAGGCGTCAGCGCCGTAGAAGTCGTCGGCGTTGATTACGGCGAAAGGCTCGTTGATAGCATCCTTTGCCATGAGCAGAGCATGGTTCGTACCCCAGGGCTTCTCGCGACCCTCGGGCACCGAGAATCCCTCGGGCAGGTAGTCCAACTCCTGATATACGTACTCCACCTCGATCTTGCCACCGAAACGCTCGGCGTTGAATATCGATGTGAATGCATCGGCAAACGAGTGGCGGATAACAAATACTACCTTGCCGAAGCCGGCGCGAATGGCGTCATAAATCGAGTAGTCGATAATAGCCTCGTTGTTGGGGCCTACGCCATCCATCTGCTTCAAGGCTCCGTAACGTGAGCCCATACCTGCTGCTAAAACAAGTAATGTAGGTTTTACCATGATATGTTTCTGTTTTGTGTTTAAATAGTTACGCAAATATAAGAAAAATTCCGCAAACTCTGCGTCTGCGGAATCTTTTAATGTTAAGCGTCTGCTATTTATACTTTTAGAGAATATATTTTATTGTCGATTCATAAAGTTCGGGGCAAACCTCTTTGAAAAATTCTTCAAGCTCCTTAATCGTCTTGTCTCCAGACTCAAGTTCTTTTGCAATTAATTCCTCGATTTCTTCAGGGGTTTTTGATTCCCAATAATTTTTCAATTGTTGTTTTTTCAGCTCGTAATAATATTGTTTTTGGGCCTCAGTATATTCATCTGTGCTTAAATATTCATCTTCCCAGTTTTCCTGAGATGAGGCTTGTTTATGCAGAATAGTTCTACAATAGGGATAATCCTTATCTGTTTTAGTGTAATATCCGATATGCTCACTCTCAATTATAATTTTATCTTCGTCGTACTTTACAATCTTCCAACTAAACTCCTCTCCCGTATAGGTTAAATAAACAATCCTTTCATTGCTTACCTCTATAATAGGGAAATCGACGTAGTATTTGAAGTATGGAATCGTTGTTTCAGTATAAAAAAATCTCAATTTGTCTGATGTTGCAGAAAATTTGATTTCAGGTTCCCCTAATGTTGAATCTTGACCATAATCCGTATCGGGCTTATATACTTCACCTTTTCCATTGGGCTTGGTGAAGAAATAACGTTCTGCGTAGTATTCGTTCCAAGAATCAGCAGAACCCAAAACCTCTAAAATAGAAAGATTGGTCTCCTTGAACTCGTAGCCACGTTCATTTAAGTAATCATCAAACAAATTGTCGGTATTGCACGATGCAAACAAGCTCGTAGCAAATAATATATATAAATACTTTTTCATGGTTATTTTCATTTAATGAATACGCCGCTATTTATATTTCTCAAGAATATATTTTATTGTCGATTCGTAAAGCTCGGGGCAATAATACTTGAAGTAAGCATCAACCCACTCTATTGTTTGTTCGCCCGATGTAATCCAACTTGCAATCTGTTTCTCTAAGTACTCAGTATTCACCGATTCATAAAAATCCTGATATTCCTTTCTTCTTACCTCCATATATTCATCATAGGGAACTGCTTGTTTGATCCA
>JAFOXS010000090.1 GCA_017391665.1 Alistipes sp.
GTGCCGATATACACCTCTCTGATGATGGTCGCTTCCTCTATGCCAGCAACCGCCTAAAGGAGGATGGAATCTCGGTATTCAGCGTTGGCGAGGGTGGCCTTTTGACCAAGGTGGGCTATACGCTCACGGGCGTGCATCCGCGCAACTTCACCCTTTCGGATGATGGCCGCTATGTGCTGGTGGCGGTGCGCGACAGCGACCGCGTGGAGGTATATAGCCGCGATGCGGAGACGGGTCTGCTCACAGCTACGGGACAGAGCCTGGAGCTGAGCCATCCGGTATTTTTGATGTGGATGTAAAACGTAAGAAATTATGAGTGACGTAAGATTAGACAAATATCTCTGGGCAGTGCGAGTCTATAAGACCCGCTCCGACGCTGCCGACGCCATACGCAACAACCGCGTAATGGTCAACAATGCCTATGCCAAGCCCTCACGCGAGGTGCAGGTGGGCGACATCATCTCGGTGAAGAAGATGCCCGTGACATATAGTTATAAGGTGCTCGATCTTGTGAGCAGCCGTCAGGGTGCAAAGCTCGTGCCCCAGTACTGCCTCAACATCACACCGCAGGAGGAGCTCGATAAGCTCTCCACACCGCGTGAGACGATCTTTGTATTTCGTGAGCGCGGCACAGGCCGCCCCACGAAGAAGGAGCGCCGCGAGATAGATGCCCTGATGGATGGCATGTACTTCGACGAGGATGATGAGTAGAGCGAAGTTGTTATAAGTATTATAGGCAAAAAAAAGGGAATCCCATTGGGGTTCCCTTTTTTTGCATTATTAATAACCTAAAAACTTACTTTGTCCAGTTCTTCTGCACACCGGCGTGCTCGAGGAAGTAGCGCTGAGCCTTCAAAAGGTTACGTGCCTGCAGCACCATAGCCTTGGTCTCGCTCAGTACGGTGAGGTAGAACATACTTGCCTTGGTGTTACCCTCGCCGGCATTGATACGCACGAGCTCCGACTTGATGGTTGTGGCGATGCGCTCGAAGAGGTTGTCACGCATGGTCAGCACCATGTCGATGTCGCGGAAGTTATTCTCGGTAATCATACGGTTGATGTTGCCGTAGATCTCGGCTACATCGTCGTTGATGTGCATCAGGTCATTTGCCTGCTCCTCCGACAGACCCTTGTGGTTGTTGTCGATGTGGTCGAACGCAGGACGTGTGATGTGTACCAGAGCCTTTGCCATCTCGTTGAGATAGTCAACCACCTGGATGTAGTAGAGCGAGAGCTCCAGACCCGAACCCTTCATCTTGCGCAGGGCGGGCATCAGGCTATACTTGATCTGGTGACACTGGTCGTACATCTCCTTTGACTCGCGTACCAGCTCCTTCAAGGCCTTGCGATCCTCCTTCGATACGGCCACCAGCGTGCGGTCGTAGATCTGTGTCGAAACCTTCATCATCTGGCAAACCTCGTCGAGTACGTTATCCACCTGCGTATTCTCGACAGCCTTCTCGGGCATTGCGGTCTTCTTCTTCGCGTCAAAGTTACTCTTGATAAGCATATATGCGCAGGCCACCGTTACGAATGCGAAGGCCACCGTACCGCCCCAGATAAGGAGCAAGCCCACAGCGATGGCGATAATGAATGCGCCGATACCGGTCACGAACCAGCCCATTACTACGGTCATTACGCCTGTGATACGGTGTACGGCTGACTCGCGTCCCCATGCCTTGTCGGCCAGTGACGAACCCATAGCCACCATGAAACATACATATGTAGTAGAGAGGGGCAGCTTCAGCGATGTACCTACCGAGATCAGAAGCGCAGCTGTGGTAAGGTTCACAACGGCACGGATCTTATCGTAGGGAGCACCATTCTTCTCCACATCCTCATACTCGAAACGCTTGCCAACGAACTCCTGTACCGACTGAGGAATAACCTTATCCATGAAGTTTGAGATGCCGATCGAAGCACGTACGATCGAGCGCGAGAATACATTCGAATTAACCTCGCCCTCCACCTCGTCGCCATGACCTGCCAGCGAGATCTCGGTCTGCGATACGTTCATCGACTTTGTAGATGTCCAGAGCGTGATAACCATGATCACACCTGAGAGCAACATCCAGATAAACTGCGCAGGCAGACTCTCATTCAGGGCATCCATCATGATAGTGTTGGTGCCGGCCTCCTGAGCAATCTTGTATGCATCAAGACCTGCGATGGGTACACCGATGAAGTTCACAAGGTCGTTACCTGCGAAGGCCAACGCCAGAGCGAATGTACCTGTGAGGATGTTAATACGAAGTATATTGATGCGGAACATCTGCATGAAGAAGAGCACAACGGTGCACACGAGCCAGCACAGAAGCAGGGCTATGAGCAGGTTGTCGCTGATCCAGGTGTACATGGCTGTACCTGCCAGCACGCCCTTCAGCGCCTTGAATACGGCGAAGTAGGCGATAGCGGTGAACGAGATACCGCACCACAGTGCACCCGCCTTGCGGAACATCTTAAAGTAGCTGAACGAGAAGAGCAGGCGTGATACCCACATAATCAGCGTACCGAATATGAAAGCGATAATCACCGAGAGAAGGATCGCCGAGATCACTCCCATGGCGCGTGTGGTGTTGATGAATCCGCCCAGCGAAGCGAGCGAAAGCGAGGGATCGCCCGAGATCTTGTAGAGCGACACGGCGATGGCGGCACCCAGCAATGAGAATACCAATGCTACCGTAGTCGATGTGGGAAGACCCAGTGAGTTGTATATGTCGAGCAGGATGACATTGGCGAACATCACGCTCACATAAAGAATCATAATCTCGTGGAAAGTAAACAGTGCGGGGTTGAACATGCCGTTACGGGCAACCTCCATCATACCCGATGAGGTCAACACTCCGATGATGATACCTACCGTTGCTACACTCAGAATGGTGCGCATCTTTGCCACCTTTGAACCGATGGCTGCGTTGAGGAAGTTTACAGCGTCGTTGGTTACGCCGACATAGAGTCCCGATACTGCCAGAATAGCCAGCACGGCAAGCATAATAGTGTATAAAGCACTCATAAAAAGTTGGTTTGGGCCCCTCCCTGTAGCTTAAATATCACTTGCTGAGGGCACTTTGGGCGCATTTTCGTTGTCAAAGGTAATACTTATCATGTAATCTGCGACACCCCGCAACCAATCTTAACGAAAACTTAACAACCTCTTTACAATTTGTTTACACACGGCGCAAAACCTCTATGTTTCAACCCAAACCAGCACCCCTTCAGCAATAAAAAA